>NZ_JAGDQK010000120.1:0-1134 GCF_017498755.1 Bacillus sp. XF8
TCCTAGAACTCACAACCTGTATGCCTATTTCCCTCTCCAAGGGTAAGCAGTTAGCTTTTGCTAGCTGCTCTTTTATTGCTTGTCCACCTCAACCCATTCGCCATCATATATCATCCAACCACCATGATCATATAAATCTTCTTGAAGCTTTCTTTTACTTTGTTTCTCACTTTCGATACGCTCTATAATTTTTCTTAGTGATTCTTGTGCTTTTATATAATCGCTTTCCAACTTCATTATTTTCTTTTCACTATCTTCTACATAACGTATATATGCTTTGATTCTTTGTTCACTCCATTTAGTTTCTTTCTCTTCGATCGGCATAACAAAATGAACCACACCTGTATCTCTCGTTAACTGTTGCGCTTCTTCACAAGCTTTAAAATAGTCACTGTTAGTTATCATTACTTCTCCAGTCCGCACTAAATAAACTCCGTATTCCATATCTATTCCCCTTTTCTACAATCTGAAATTTTTATTGTATTTTGTATGATCCATAAATTTCAGATTGATATTTTCGTTGTGTCTCCCGATCTTTCCATAAATGCTGATCAAAAGTTACTACATTACCTTTAATCCATGACCCTTCACGATAATTAACATAATCAATTGCGAATTTATGACCTTTATACTCAACATGACATCGTGGCATGTGTATTCGACACCAAGGCTTGTCCACTGTTTCGTAGAATGGTGAGTATATAGATGGTAGTAACTCAGCATAACGACCACCATCTATAATGACTTCACCTAATTTTGCGCTACCTATGATATTCTTCTTATCTATTGTGTAAGGCCTGTAATAATCAGTCCCTAACCACTCAAGGTAATCATCAAAGTTAAACACTGGACTAGATGGATTAATAATCCTATGTTTAAATTGACGACACACATTGTTCTTCTCGCTTATTTTAATTTGATCGTTTTTTAACAGCTTACATGCCCCATCTTTAAAATATTTACATTGGCCACAATTAACTCGGCAACCATCATATTTCATATTCGTTATTCATCCTCTTCAAGTTCTGTAACAGTTATATAGTTTGTAGCCTTCTTCCTCTCTGCCAATCTCCTTTGATACGCCTGTGTAGTGTAAAAGTATACTGTTTCAGGAAGTACGCCCATATGTTGAGC
>NZ_JAGDQK010000121.1:0-1101 GCF_017498755.1 Bacillus sp. XF8
TTCCACCCTCAGAAGTTTTAGCAAGTATCCCCGGGTATCCAAGTTGCAATGTATCCCGCATTGCTTGCTTGACGGAATTACGATCTCGTTGAGTACTTGTTTGTAACGAACTAGATACATTTTGAGTGGGCTCTGCTTTTACAATTGAGGTTGGTGTTGTGTATAACAGGGAACTTCCAGCTATTAAAAGGGCCAGACTTGCACATGTAATTTGACTACGTGTTTTCATAAGGTATTCCTCTCCTCTATTCATATTGTATAGGTGGTTGCTAGCTAGCTGCTTCATACTAACCACACAGCTATCATCTCTACCAATGACAAAAGGTCAACATTGAATTTGTAATTATGTTCCTAATTGTTATTTTTACAAACGCCATTGTGTCCTATCAAACGGTAAATCCCTCTTTTTCCACATGTATGTTAACCGCAGAAATTACTTCTTTTCCTTAAAACACTCTTGTTACTGGTTTGTTTTTCATATATAGGTCATACCTGTTTCCCCTTTCACGCCTCTTTATATTTTTATCATACACAATGAAAATCTCCCCTCCTCATTTATTGTTAATGCGTTAAAAACTGCTCTTTGATTCTAAGTGTTTTTCTGTCACATACGGTAGTGTCAAAATGTCATGATTTTTATGACATAGCTATTAATACAGCCGTATCCCACTCAATTTTTGTTGTTCTTTATAAATATGACAAAAGTTCACTATCGACTATGACTCGCCGCTTGCTACACTCTGTTCATACGCTAACGAGCCGCTAACTCGTTGTGCTAACAAAAAATTTCAATCAAATAAAGGAGTGTACAAAAATGAAACAAGCAATTAACAAACTGGGGATCGTTGCAATTCTTCTTTCTTCTTCAACCATGATTTCTGCGTGTTCCCAACAATCATTAGAAGCAGGAAAATCAAAACCATCGGCATCCACGACTAATATCCAAATGACGAATGGACCTAATAATAAAAAAGAAATAGAATCTTTTGCTGATCCGTTATTTGAAGAAAAAATGAAGAAGTACAATGTGAACGGTTCTAGTTTTGTCGTCGTTCATGATGGAAAGGTCGTTGTCAATAAAGGATATGGATATGCCGATAA
>NZ_JAGDQK010000122.1:0-1067 GCF_017498755.1 Bacillus sp. XF8
ATAGATGAGGAACACTTTATACAATTCCAAAGCGAATTAAACGAATTAATAACTAAATACTACCATACCGCGAGCAATGAAATAGATGCACCAGTTCGAACAATAGCTGTCACCATTATTCCAGATATTTAAACAAATTAAATAATATGGTTCTGGTGCAAAGATAATCTATAAAAAACGTAGGATATGAATTTTCTGCTAACTTACGGATTTTGATACGATACCGAACAGCTTATCAATGAATTCTTTTCGATTTTGGACAGATTTCACCCCTTGATGAACCTGCTTCTTTTTAATCATATGCATCGCTTCTATGCCACTCAGTATGTAAGTGGCTGTACGAAATGATTTCAATCCTAACATAGAACGAACTCGCTTCTTTATAAAACGATGATCCTGTTCCACGATATTGTTTAAATATTTCTTTTGTCTAAGTTGCATGCCTGATGGCATGTTTTTTTCTTTTCTCAATTCTTCAACTGCTATAGGATAAGCCGGATTTTTATCCACTGTTATGACACGTGGCTTAGAAACATGAAAAGACCGCAAAGCTTTCTTGAAGAAGCGCTTTGCAGCCTTATGATCTCTTGTTTTGCTTAGGTAAAAATCAATCGTACTTCCTTCAGAATCAACTGCGCGATATAAATACATCCATTGACCTTTTACCTTGATATACGTCTCATCTACTCGCCAAGAATCGTTTGTTTTCTTAAGGTGACAGCGAACTTTCTTGTCTAGTTCAGGGCCATATTGATGTACCCAACGCATGATGGTTGTGTGAGCGATGGATAAACCTCGTTCCTCCATCATTTCTACCAAATCACGAAAACTGAGATTGTACCATAGGTACCATCTTACAGTTAACAAAATAATGTCAGGCTGATAATGTTTCCATTTGAATAAATTTTGGTTTTCCATACTGATCATGCTCCTTTTTTAGAGTAGTAGTATCAGTATGTCCAAGTTTACTAGATTTCTTGCACCAGAACCGGTTGTACCGTAGGTACCATCTTACCGTTAATAAGATAATATCAGGTTGATAGTGCTTCCATTTGAACAAATTTTCC
>NZ_JAGDQK010000123.1:0-1050 GCF_017498755.1 Bacillus sp. XF8
TGCTCAAGTGCATTTTTTAGTAACATATTTTTGTTTTTTTCGATGTTATTAACTTTTATTTTGATTTTATGCCCAATAATTTCTATCTCCTTTACGTAAGGTAATCCTTTTACAATGTCAATCCAATTTTGATCTTTCGCTGTGATTTCTAAGCTAATCCTATCTTTGCTATTGCAGTTTAACAATTCGGTGATTGTTGTATCTTCTATTTTTGATCCATTTTTTATAATTACAAATCGTTCGCATATTTCTTCCGCATCACCCAATATATGGGTTGATAATAAAATCGTTGTATCTTTTTTTATTTCTTTGATCAGATTTAACACTTCTCTTCGGCCGATTGGATCTAATGCGGATACTGGCTCATCCATGACAATAAGCGAAGGCTTATGCAATAGTGCTTGTGCAATACCGAGTCGCTGTTTCATTCCACCGGAAAATGTGCCAACTTTTAAATTTTCTTCACTACTTAGTCCAACTTTTGTCAAAATTTCAGGTATTGAATTTGTTAATTCTTCTTTTTGCAATCCAGAAAGTTGTCCCATGAACGTAAGTGTTTCTTTCGCTGTCATCCAATGAAAAAAGTTAGGGTACTGTGGTAGGTAGCCTATTTCCCTTTTCATTTTCGAAATTTTTTTCCCATTTAGCAAAACTTCGCCCGCGTGTGGGTCAATAATATCTGAAACCACTTTTATTAATGTTGATTTCCCAGCTCCATTCGGTCCAATTAAGCCGACACATTCTCCCGATTGCAGTTCCATCGAGAAGTTATTAACAGCGATTTTTTCTTTAAATGTTTTCGTCACATTTTTGATTTCTAATTTCATGTTCTCTCACTATCCTTTCGCCCTATAACAAAGTACAGAATTGGACCAAGTGTATTAACAAAAAGTATAATAAATGTCCAAATCAGAACGCTTTTTCTAGTTTTTCTATGTCTGTATAGATCAATTAATGCAATTAAAACTAATAGGGTACCTACCGCAATAAACGGCAATATTATGGGGATAAAAGCCATTAAGTCAATATTTTTTAATTCATCAAACCCAT
>NZ_JAGDQK010000013.1:0-69439 GCF_017498755.1 Bacillus sp. XF8
ATAAAGTTAGTTTGTCTAGCATCTAAAATAAAAATTGACGTTTCACGTTGTTTGTTTCGTTCAGTTTTCAAAGAACTTGTCCATCGCCGATTGGCGACTTCCTTATGTTAGCATCTTCGTTTTTCGATGTCAACTAAGTTTTTAATTTATTTTTTCGCTTTCTGCCGTTTCGCATCAGCGACGTTTATTAATATACCATCCTTATTTTTAAATCACAAGTGTTTTTTTAAAAAAATATAAAAAAGTTTATTACCTAATAATGCGAAACTTTAATCAGTGTGGGTCTCCATCCCCTACTGATTATTAGCCCTCACCAATCGGGCTTTTACAGACAGGTCATCTTCCACCTAACTTCTTTGATTCTGCTGAATTTCGAGGTGGAAGTGTTACTGTTCGAAAACAGCAGGATAAAAGTCTCATTTACTTCATATTTAATAGACCAACTTCCTCTAAACCATAATTACAAGATAACCTTCATACCATACTTCTCCTACTTAAGAATAAATTTAGAATTTTTTTACATTTAATTAATGAAAAATATCTAGATTTTGTTATATAGTAACGAAGTAGACCAAAATACAACTTAAACGGAGGAATTAATTTTATGGATAGGTTAACAAAATTTTCATTAAAAAACCGTGCCGCCATTATCATCATGGTTTTTCTCATTTCAGTACTCGGCGTTTATTCTGGATCCAAATTACCAATGGAGTTTCTACCGAGCGTCGATAACCCCGCGATAACTGTTACTACATTATCTCAAGGATTCGATGCTGAAACGATGACAAAAGAAGTAACCGAACCTCTTGAAAAACAATTTCGAAATTTGGAACACGTTGATACGATTACTTCTTCTACTCACGAAGGTTTATCGCGTATCGATATCGCATACACATCTAAAGCTAATATGAAAGATGCGGCACGCGAAGTCGAAAAAATCACTAACAACGTAAATTTCCCAAAAGAAATTACAAAACCCGTCGTCAGCCAACTTAATACCTCTATGATTCCACTTGCACAGATTACCATTCAAAAACAGAATGGTTTTACAAAAGCTGATGAAAAACAGATTGAAAAAGAAATCATCCCACAACTTGAAAATATCGATGGCGTTGCTAACGTCATGTATTTCGGCAAATCAACATCCGAGCTATCTATCATGCTAGATCCAGATCAAATGAAAAACAAAAATGTGACACCTCAGCAAGTATTAACTGCTTTACAAGGAAAAGAAACTTCCGCTCCAGCTGGACAGGTCACAGTAAATAACGAAGACCACACCCTTCGCATCATTGGAAATGTAAAAAATGTAGATGAAATAAAAAACATAGCGCTTGCACCTCAAGTAAAATTACAGGATATAGCTCAAGTAGAAGAAAAACAACATTATGACACCATTTCACATATAAATGGTGAAGAGGGAACTGGATTAATTATTATGAAAGAACCTAGCAAAAATGCAGTTGAAATCGGGAAAGAAATCGATAAAAAAATTAAAGATATAAGCAAAGAATATAAGGATACTTACACAATTAAGTTACTATCCTCTACTCACGAACAAGTCGAAAACGCTGTAATAAGTATGGGAAAAGAAGTAATTTTAGGGGCAATCGCTGCGACATTTATCATTTTAGTCTTTTTACGTAGCATTCGAACAACTCTTATTGCTGTTGTTAGCATTCCGTTATCAATTTTACTAACACTTTTTTTACTTGATCAATCTAATGTTACGTTAAACATTTTAACCCTTGGGGGATTAGCAGTTGCTGTTGGACGACTCGTTGACGATAGCATTGTTGTCATTGAAAATATTTTCCGGCGTTTACAAAAAGACCATTTTTCAAAAGACATCATTCTAGATGCCACAAAAGAGGTTGCCGTTGCTATTACCTCTTCGACATTAACAACAGTCGCCGTCTTTTTACCTATTGGTCTTGTATCAGGTTCAATTGGTAAACTTATGTTACCTATGGTATTAGCAGTTGTATACTCTATACTTTCTTCATTAGTTGTCGCACTAACAGTTGTTCCACTTATGGCGTTTTTATTACTCAAAAAAACACGGCAACGCAAACCACAATCTTCAAAAAGGTATACAGCTACTTTAAAATGGGCACTTTCGCATAAGTTTATTATTTTATTCTCTTCCTTCCTATTATTTGCTGGATCAATTGCGGCTTATATATTACTACCGAAGGCAAATATAAAATCAGAAGACGACACGATGCTTTCAATTAATATGACATTCCCAACAAATTACGATCTTGAGTCTAGAAAGCAAAAAGCCTTTGATTTCGAAAAAAAATTACTTTCTAACAGTGATGTAACTGACGTTATCTTACGAATGGGATCAAGCGCTGAAGATGCACAGTGGGGACAAACAACTAAAAATAACCTTGCATCTATATTTGTAGTCTTCAAAAAAGGATCTGATATTGATCGATATGTCGAAAAATTTAAAAAAGAGCATAAAGATTTCGGACCAGCTGAATTCGATTATATAAAAACAAGCTATTCTAATTTTGGTGGTGGAAACAACTTGCAATTTAACGTGACAGCAAACAATGAGACAAATTTAAAAAAAGCTGCTGATATCGTTGAAACAAAATTAAAAAGTATAGACAGTCTTTCTAAAGTAAAAACAAATATCGAAGAAACAAAAAAAGAATGGCAAATTCATATTGATCAAACGAAAGCAGAACAAGTTGGATTGACACCAGAAACAGCAGGACAACAAGTTTCATTCCTTATGAAGAAATCACCCGTTGGACAAATTACAATTAACGATGAAAAAACAACCATTATGCTAGAACATAAGAAAGAAAATATAAATAAGAAGGATGATCTCCTTAACACAAATATCCTATCACCTATAAATGGACCGATTCCTTTAAAAGATATTGCAACCATTTCAGAAAAACAATTACAAACAGAGATTTTCCATAAAGACGGGAAAGAAACCATTCAAATAACTGCCGAAGCAATAAATGAAGATTTAAGTAAAGTAAACACAGAAGTGAACACAGCTATCTCAAAATTAGACCTACCAAACGGAGCGAAAGTTAATATTGCTGGTGCAACTGAATCTATGCAAGAAGACTTTACAAATTTATTCAAAATCATGGGTATCGCAATCGGGATTGTTTATTTAATTATGGTCATTACTTTTGGGCAAGCACGCGCTCCATTTGCGATTTTATTCTCTTTACCACTAGCTGCCGTTGGCGGTATTTTAGGATTAATCATTTCAGGAACACCAGTCGATTTAAACGCACTCATCGGCGCATTGATGCTAATTGGTATTGTAGTTACAAATGCCATCGTACTAATAGAACGTGTTCAACAAAATAGAGAACATGGCATGACGACGCGGGAAGCTTTACTAGAAGCAGGTTCTACAAGGCTACGACCAATTATTATGACAGCTATTACAACAATAGTAGCGATGTTACCATTATTATTTAGTCAATCACAAGCAGGTAGTATGGTGTCTAAAAGTTTAGCCGTTGTCGTAATTGGTGGTTTAGCAGTTTCAACTGTACTCACACTAGTTGTCGTCCCTGTTATGTACGAATTGTTAGATAAATCCGGTAAAAAACGAAGCTCACGTAGAAAAGTGAACTCTTCTATAGATACACCAAAAGCTTAATAAGAAAAAACGTTATCTTCAGAACAGAAGATAACGTTTTTTTCTTTCTATTATTAATATATACTTATAACTTCATGATTACTCATTCATATAAGTCATCACTTTATTTATATAATCTTCTAACGGTTGTCCAGAATCTACAATAAGATATGTAAAATCAGATGGCCTTTTACTACCATCTAGCCACGCTTTAAATGTTTCTTCAGATTTCACTTTCTCGATTTGACTTCTCATTCGTTCTCATATCTTAAGCCTATTATTAATTTCTTTTATATTATCGAGATAGCATTCAACATATTTATATTTGACGCGATGTTTTCGAGACAATGCAGTTCCCTTTCCCACCATTTCTGTATAAAAACACGGGCTATCCAATATCACACTATGCCCTTGTGCTAAATAAAAATCTATTAAGGCCCATTCGATTTCATACGAAATTCCACCTGCGGCCGTTGTTTCAATCTGACGAGTTTCCAACGACTCTAGTAAGGCCGTTTGCACAATATCATGATCACTCACAATTGCACCTGTATTTTTCGCTATGCATCTAGAAAGAGTTGATTTTCCTGAACCCGGAAAACCTGACATTTGAAGAAAATACATGAGAAAGCACACCTTCCTTATATTTTCATTTTCTATCAAAACTCATACACATATTTACATATACATCATTTTACCATAGGAACAATCACTTTTAATCGAAGAACATTACTCCCCATATTCTCTCCTCCCCTACAAAACAGAACAAAACAAAAAAGCTCTCTGCCTATTTAAACAGAGAGCCCTTTATCAATATAGGGTACAAGCATTTAAGCTGCTTTTGCTTTTGTTGTTTTACGAGATTTTTTCGCTCCCGTAAAACGCTTATGAAGTACAGACGCAGTAAAACGAGCGATGATATTAAACAGTAATACCATAATAATTAATACTGCTGCTGATTTTGTTGCAATTAGCTTCGCATCAGGGATAATCCCTTCAGAGTTTAATTTCCAAATATGAACCGCTAATGTTTCAGCTGGTCGAAATGGATTCAACGGGTGTGCAGGACTTGAAAAATCGGCTGCAGAATTTAAAATCGGTGATGTTAATCCCGCTGTATAAATTAACGCTGCCGCTTCACCAAATATACGACCCGCCGCTAAAATAACTCCCGTAATAATTTGCGGCAATGATGTCGGGATAATAATTCGCACGATCGTTTGCCATTTTGTTGCACCAAGTCCAAGACTCGCTTCTTTTACATTAGATGGAACTTCTGTAATTGCACTTTCACACACACGTGTTAAACCTGGTAAATTCAAAATTGTTAATGCAAGTGCACCACCCATTACCGTATAACCCCAGCCTGTCATTGTAACAAATACTAACAAACCAAATAATCCAACAACGATAGAAGGCAATGATGCCATCGTTTCAATACATAAGCGAACAAAACCTAAAAAACGTCCTTGCTTTGCATATTCCGCAAGATAAATCCCTGCTCCTAATCCAAGTGGAATGGAAATGACTAAGGTAATAACAAGCATATAGAAAGAGTTGAATAATTGCGGACCAATTCCACCTCCAGCTCTTGTATTGCTTGGTTCTCCAAACAAGAAACTTGGATCCCAAAATCCCCATCCCTTTTGCAAAATTTCGTATACTAAGAAAACAAGTAAAGCTACTACAAACGCCGCAACTGCATATAAAATACCCGTCCAAATATTATTTACTTTTCTTGCATTCATCGTTATCGTTCACCTCTTTGGCCAATTGCTCGAATTACTAAAATAAATAGGAATGAAATAACAAGTAATATCATTGCCAATGTCCATAAAGCGTTATTCCAGGCAGTTCCATTTAACGTATTCGTCATATCCATTGTTAAAATACCTGTTAATGTCGCCGTTGGACTATATATTCCTTCAGGCAATTTAACAGTGTTTCCGATTACCATTTGAACCGCTAACGCTTCGCCAAAAGCACGAGCTAACCCTAGAACGATCCCTGTTAAAATACCTTTTTTTGCAGCCGGAACAATAACACGGCTAATCGCTTGCCATTTCGTCGAACCTAAACCATAAGAGGCTTCCAAGTAATCAAATGGAACTGAACGTATTGCATCAGAAGCAATACTAGCAATCGTAGGTAAAATCATAATACTTAATACAACAATACCAGCAATTAAACTAAAACCAACACCACCGAATGAATCACGTAAAAGCGGAACTAAAATGGTAACCCCTAATAAACCATATACTACCGAAGGAATTCCAACTAATAATTCCAAAACAGGCTTTAATACTTTATTCCCAAACTTTGGTGAAATTAAATTCATAAATATCGCAAGAGCAAGTGCGATTGGTGCACTAATAATAACTGCACCTAATGAAACAAGCGTTGAACCAACAATAAAGATAACAGCACCAAATGATCCCTGATCAGCATTCGGATTCCATTTTGTTGACGTCAATACCTCAGAAAATGAAATACCACTTTGCGTAAAGGATTGAATTCCTTTCCCGCAAATAAATGCAATAATTGCTAATGTAACAAGAACAATAAATATACCGCAAAACGTAACAAGCGTTCTTCCGATATATTCACTTTTTACGTAGTTAATTTGTTTTTTCCCCTTCATCACAGGACATAACCCCACTTCATAGATTGAAATGAACAAGACTGGCCTCGCAGCCAGCCCCGTTAAATGTTTTACTTATTCAGTTTAGACATTGGGATATAACCCATATCTTCAACTTGTTTTTCGAAGTCTTTACCTTTTACATAATCGATATAAGCTTTTGTAGCTTCTTTTGCTTCCCCTTTTGTTACCATGTACTCATAAGACCAGAATGGATACTTACCAGAGGAAATGTTTTCAACTTTCGGCTCTGTACCATCAATCTTTACAGTTTGCAATGCATCTTTTTTATCGCCCACCATATAAGACATTGCAAGATAACTAATAGAGCCAGGAGTAGAGTTAATAGCTTGTTCTACCGCACCGTTAGAATCTTGTGTTGTACCTGTTCCATCATTAATCTTCGCATCTTTCATAATTGTTTTTTCAAATGTAGCACGTGTACCAGAAGATGCCGGACGGTTTATTACGTTAATTTTCTCATCTTTACCGCCTAACTCTTTCCAGTTTGTAACTTTCCCGCTGAAAATATCTTGTACTTGTTTCACAGTTAAGTTGTCGACTTTCACATCTTTATTTACAACAAGTGCAAATGCAATACCCGCCACTTTGTTATCTACTAATTCTTTCGCTTTTTCTGGATCTTTTATTTTATCTGCAGCCGGAACATCAGAGTTACCGATTTGAACCGCACCGGAAGCTACTTGGTTAATCCCTGTTCCACTACCGCCACCTTGAACTTGAATAGAAACGTTTGGATTCTTTTCCATGAATTTTTTCCCTGCTTCTTCAGCAAGAGGTTGAAGAGCTGTAGAACCAGCTGCTGCAATTGTACCGGACATTTCTTGTTTTACATCGTTACTACCTTTAGCAGTTTCTTCACTACCTGTGCTTTCTGATTTTCCGCACCCAACTAAAGCACCAGCAACCACTAATGCCGCTAACGAAAATTTAATACCTTTTTTCATAACCATGTCTTGTACCCCCATTTGGATTATAGCTTTTTCACATTCATCTACTTCTTTCGAACACAAATTCATTGTATGACAATAATATTGTGTTAGTGTTAAGTAATTTTTAATTTTAAGTAAAGAGAGGTAACATACTGTAAAACCTATATATCTCACGTCTTTTTATTTAAAAAACCAAAAGAATCCACACAAAATAGCTCGTATTGTAAATTTACTTTTAATAATGTAAATTTAGCGTAAATAAAATCCTGTTTTTCACTACCGATATTAAAAATACATTTACAAATCCCTTCATTTTTTAAACTTTATAGATATTACTCCACATTTACCCCACATAATTTCAGTAATATTTTTCGATACAACAAAATAAATTGGAACAATTCTAAAAATAATTGAATATTTTTAAAGTACCAATTGACAACATCATTCAATGTAGTCTACTATATTAATAGCAAAAAGTTTCCCTCGGCAAACTTTTTAAACCGAAACTAAAAATATAGAGAAGAGGTAACTTTTATGGTATCGGCTAATATCAAACCCCTTTCAAATTTCCAAACAGGGCAGTTTGTACAAATCGAGAAGATAAAATTAGAAGGAACTATGAAACGTCGCTTATTAGATTTAGGCTTTATTCCCGGAGCTATTATTAAAGTATTGCAAAAAAGCCCGCTCGGAGATCCAATCGCTTATCAAGTGAGCAATACAACCATTGCACTGCGTAGTGAAGAAAGTTCCCTTATTTTCGGAAGATTAATAGGAGATGATTCAGAATGAAAAAACATCGCATTGCACTAGCAGGAAACCCCAATACTGGGAAAAGCACATTATTTAATACATTAACAGGATTAAAACAACATACTGGAAACTGGACTGGAAAAACAGTGTTAAAAGCAGAAGGTGAATATGAACATAACGGAAGTGTATATACCCTTATTGATTTACCAGGAACCTACTCCCTTTATTCAAATTCTACTGATGAAGAAGTAGCACGCGATTATATCATTTTTGAAAAACCTGACGTAACCGTCGTTGTTGTAGATGCAACTGCGATGGAAAGAAATTTAAACTTAGCACTGCAAGTTATGGAAATGACAAAAGACGTTGTAGTTTGCATTAACCTAATAGATGAGGCTGAAAAAAAAGGAATTGTCATCGATGAAAAAAAATTAGCAAAGTCACTTGGAGTGCCTGTAATTAAAATCTCTGCTCGAAACCGAGTTGGAATCGGCCATTTACTAAATGTAATTGCTAAAGTAGCAAATAAAAAATTAATTCCTACACCAGTTCAAATTACTTATAATGAACAAATTGAAAGTATGATTCAAGAATTAGAACCAGAAATCTATAAGGTATTTGGAGATACTTATCCCGCCCGCTGGGTAGCACTCCGTATATTAGATGGAGATAAAAATTTTCTAGCTGCACTCCAAAAACATCATAAGGAGCCGCTTGTAAGGGAGGTCGTCATAAATGGAATCTCACTCAGCCAGTAAAGCTCTTCCATTAGATTATATTGTTCAGCATGCACAAACACTTACAAAAGAGGATATACGAGATGATATTGTAGGTGATATTTATCGAACTTCCGCAAATATATGTAAGGAAGCTGTTCAATACACGAATACCGATAAGCTATACCGTTCAGAGAAGCTAGATAAAATTTTCACTTCTCCTATATTCGGATTTCCAATTATGCTCGGAATTTTATCTATTATTTTTTATCTTACAATTGCCGGAGCTAACGTGCCGTCTGATATGATTGCTGAATTTTTCGGGTGGGCAGAAGGTCATTTAACCGCTTGGTTTCAAGCAATGAACGCACCAACTTGGTTACACGGCATCTTAATTCTCGGCTTATTCCGTGGTACTGGAGCTGTAATTAGCGTTATGTTACCACCTATGGCTATTTTCTTCCCTATGTTTGCCCTATTAGAAAACTATGGATACTTACCGCGCGTTGCCTTTAACATGGATCGTTTATTCAAACGTTCTGGCGCTCACGGAAAACAATCATTAACAATGGCAATGGGGTTTGGGTGTAACGCTGCTGCTATTATGTCAACACGTATTATCGAATCACCACGCGAGCGTATGTTAGCGATTTTAACTAACAACTTCGTTCCATGTAATGGACGTTGGCCTACATTAATATTAATGGCATCATTATTTATGGCTGCTGGATATACCGGTAGTATGCAAACACTTGTTACAGCAGGTGTTGTAGTCGGAATGGTTATAATTGGGGTTATCGTAACATTAACCGTATCTTGGGTATTATCAAAAACCGCTTTAAAAGGTGTCCCAACTCACTATACGTTAGAATTACCACCATACCGTAAGCCAAAAATTTGGAACACTATTGTACGTTCCACACTTGATAAATCATTATATGTTTTAAAACGTGCGGTTATCGTAGCTGCACCTGCCGCTGTATTAACTTGGATATTAGCAAATATTTATGTTGGCGATACAAGCCTACTTATGTATTTTGTGAATTTCTTAGATCCATTTGCAAAATTACTCGGCCTAGATGGATTTATTCTAGCTGCATTCATCCTTGGTTTGCCAGCCAATGAAATTGTCATCCCAATTCTGTTAATGTCTTATTTATCAACGGGCGCTTTAACCGAACTAGATGATTTAAATCAAATTAAAAACTTGTTCTTAGAACATGGCTGGACTTGGTTAACTGCGTTAAACACAATGTTGTTCTCACTACTTCATTTCCCATGCGGAACAACACTAGTTAACATATATAAAGAAACAAAAAGTCCAAAATGGACATTTCTATCGTTTGCAATCCCTACCGTTATCGCCATTGTTGTTACATTCCTCACAACTCAATTGGTACATTGGTTAGGGCTTGTATAAAATGAAACTTCCAACAGTAGGGGATTTTCTTCATTCCCCACTGTTGGACAGCTTTCACCAATCAGGCTTTTACTGCCCTCAAATAGCGGGATGAATAAAAAGGAAACCCAATCTATGGGCTTCCTTTTTCATCTTCATTTGGATTTTCCCACGGTTGTGCACCATATTTTTTAATTTTTTTATTCAAAAAATAAACAGCGTATGGGATAATCCCCATCAAAATCGTATTTATAATCGTCAACATAGAAGGCATTTTCATATTATTACTATCGCTCCTATTTACATTTAAAGACACGGAAAATATCAATAGAAGATTCTCAATTCCACATTACTGGCCACCTTTTGGCACCAAAGAACCTGAATGTTCTACCACTGGATGAACCCGAACAACAATGTCACTCTGAGCAAAATAGTTTTTTCCCCTATCCCAATTTTTCTCTATCTTCTTCCACTCTTTATAATTATGCCGCTTATAATAATCTCCTAACTCAAGAACATCTGTTTTAAAATCTTTTTGCATTTTTTTTATCGTCCTCATCGCTATACTTTCCATCTCTTTAGAAATGTATGTCTTCATTTGCTTTTCACTCCATGCCTTTCCATCCCCGCCTAAATAAACCTCTGCTAGTACACCTTCAGGATAAATATCAACTGTAAACTTCGGATGACGTGGTTCTGCGAAAGAAGCATGTATTTTTCGTCTTATTTTGTGAATTTCATAGGTGAACGTTTTTTTCTCTTTGCGAATGGTCACAAAACCACTCGCTTTCTTTCCAATTATATAATTTAACCCTTGCGTATCTTTTCCGGTTAAAAGGCCGATCAATTTATTATCCTTCCCTTTAAACACAGCAGCCCCTTCCATTTTTACACCTTGTTTCGTTAATTGTAAAATTGGAAGTACAAAACTTCTTTTAGCAGTTATCGTTTCTTGTACATCACCAATACGAACTGCTTCTAACATAAATGCATTAGCGTCTGCATGATCTGCCAATAAATCAATATATTTTGCTGGAAAATTTTCCGGTTTAGAACTTTGTTGCAAAACCTTCTCTGCGCGTCCCTTAGAAACAAAAATCCGAATATTCCTCCTCATTTCATGATCACGAAAAAAGACATCTAACGTTTGTTCTAAAAGGTTTTGTTGCTTTAATAAATCTTTTGAAAAAACAATAACTTGAATATGTGGGAAAAACAAAGAACGGCTAATTTTTTTGGATATCTCTCGAATTTGTGCAAAAACACTATCAGCAGTTGCATTAATATTGATATAATTATCCCCACCTCCACCTCCACTTTTTCCTCCCTGTTGCGCTAACGCACTTGGCAATACGAGTTGATATGTCCCTTTCATACGAGTTGGTCTCTTTGATTCACTTTCCGTTTCTTCTTTCGCAACATCAAAAGCTACGCCAACAACAAAGCCTCTCTCTTCAATTTCTTTTCGTTCTGAGCAACCACTAATCCATAAAAACAAAACAATAAAACAAATACACTTATGAAGACGATTCACTCTTCTTGCCTCCTTTGAGCTTATAAATAATGAAGACAAGTACAGGGACAAAGATAATGCATGCCATATTAACCCAAGCTAAGTAGACACCATACTCCGTTAACTTCGTAACATCTTCAGGAAGCATATTAAATAGATAAATAATCGGTGCACTTACAAAAATAAATGTTTTCTTTTTAATAGAAGGAAACATCGAGCAAAAAGCCATTACTGCAACGTCATAATACATAGCAGTCGTATTAAAAATTGTAAGAATCCAAGTCGTAAAAAAAATGGCATCAAAACGTTCTAAAAACCCTCCACCAATTTCAATCTCCTTTCCTAACTCAATAACAGGATACGTTAAACTTCTCGTCGTAGAATAAGAAAAGACAATAATACAAGTGAGATAGATGAGGACATATAGTAAATTAGTAATCATTACTCCCTTGGCAGCAGCTAAAGGCGCTTTGTCTTTTTGCTTCACAATTGTAGAATAAAATAAAACGATCTCAAATCCAATGAATGTAAATATCGATTCCTTCATCCCAAGAGCATATTGGCTCCATTTTGTTTGGAAAAGCGGAAGCAAATTATGAGTATCCATTAAATTTATATTTAATAGAGATAAAGCCACAATGGCGCTCGCTACAATTGGCAAAAATAACAAATTAAGGCGGAGCAATGCCGCTCTAGAACCACTTACTCCATAGATAACAACAAGTAAGTAAAAAAATGATAAAAGTTCAATAGGCGTTTTACCAAATAAGTATGTTTGTGAAATAATTGAAATTGCTCGCGCTTGATACGCAGTAACGCCAACGAACGTTAACACCATAATACTTGTAACAATGAAGGCTACGGGTTTTGATAAGTATGTACTTGTATATTGAAAAAACGTTTGTTTTGGAAATAAATTCGCTATTTTTGTAATAACCCAAGCAAGGAACGCACAAATCGTTCCACCAAGAAGTAGTATGATCCAGCCGTCTAAAAAAAGCGTCTTTTCTGCAATTACACGAGGCATCGAAAGCGCTCCTGTACCAATAATGACTGAAGACACTGCAAACATTAGCTCTCGAGATCCAATTTCTTCATCTCCGTATTCAAACGGTTTCAATTCACTTTCGCTCCTTTGAACGTAATGTTTCATCTTTGGTCTGTAAATATTCAGGTCTTGTCTTTAACGTTGCCTCTGGTAACAATGCCACTTCTTCTTTCCAATCTTTATAAAAAGCAGGAGCTAGTGGCGTAAAATACGGAATTCCAACACTTTTTAGATTCATCATATGTATTGCTAGTGCAATTAGCGCTAAAATAATCCCATATAGTCCAAACATAGTAGCTGCTAAAATAAACGCAAATAACAAAAAACGGAATGTAATCGTTATACTATACACAGGCAAAGAAAAGGTAGCAATAGCCGTAACGGCGATTACAATAACCATAAAAGGATTGACAATCCCAGCGCTTACCGCAGCTTCTCCAATAACAAGTCCTCCTACAATCCCAACGGTTTGTCCGATTTGCTTCGGTAAACGAAGCCCCGCCTCTCGAATTAATTCCATTGTTAATGTCATAATGATGGTTTCAATATAGGCAGGAAATGGCACCCCTTCTCTTGCTCCAGCAATCGAATACGCAAGATTAGATGGAATGAGACCTTGATGATAGGAAACAAGAGCAACATATACTGCGGGAAGTAAGATTGCCATAAGTCCAGCTATCATACGAAGCCCCCTTAGTAATGTACCAATAATCCATCTTTCAAAATGATCTTCTGGCGATTGAAAGATATCAACAATAACCATAGGTGCAATAACCGCAAACGGTGATCCATCTACTAAAATGACCGCTTTTCCTTTCGCTAAAGCAGCTACCGCCCTATCTGGTCTTTCTGTATTTAAAAATTGCGGAAAGGGAGACAAGTTATTATCCTCAAGCAGGTGCTCAATCTTTCCAGAATCTAATATCATATCTGTTTCGATTGACTGCAATCGTCGATTTAATTCGGCTACAATATATGGATTAATGATGTCTTCAATATAAATTAATGTAACTTCCTTTTGAGAACGCTTCCCCATAATATAAGATTGAAATCGAAGTTTCGGATCACGTAAATCACGTCTGATTAACATTTTATTCGTTGCAATATCCTCGGTGAGCCCTACCTTAGGACCTCGAATGATATTTTCTGTAATCGGTGGTTCTAAACTTCGTCTTTCCCACGCTCTACTATTAATCACTAATGCATTAGGTATTCCATCAATTAAAACAATGGTATCTCCTACTAGAACAGAATTAATAACATCTGACAACGTCTTTACTGTATTTACTTCGCCTATAGAAATAAATCTATCTAATAAGGTTTGCATGATTGGGGCTTTACTTGGAATCTCTTCATGCTGTAATGGCCAGATGACAAACCGATAAATTAAGTCTTTATCTGTAAGCCCACATAGAAAAACAACCGCACACCGAGTAGATGAACAAGAAAGTGAAAACTCTCGCACAGTTAAATCATTAGGAGACTGTAGTGTTTCTCGAATAGATTTTGTAATTGCAGATAAGTTTGCCTCTAAATTCGTCATATTCCTCACCCAGCTTTCCTCTCAAGACGTTACCGTTATATTTCTCCATCCCGGGAAAATATATACAATGAAAAAAGCTATCTCACTAAAGTGAGATAGCTTTTTTCATTACATGCCGTTCCTATTTCTCTAACACGGTGGAATTGTGCTTCACTTCAATATTTCTAGTCGCCATACTCACTACTAACATAACAGTAACATTTACCAATAACGCAACAATACCTACATTTAAATCCTTAATATATTGCGGAAAGGATGGAAACATACTAGATATAGTCGAACCAGACAATGTAATATAAGCAACTACTAATAATCCAACTCCCATTCCAGCAATTGCTCCTTGTTTTGTTACAAATTGCCGATGAAACAAACTACAAACCATTGCAGGAAAAAGCTGTGTAACAATACTATATCCCATAAGAAGAAGTGCACCGATTGTTTCCCCGCCTTTAAATGTAAAGAATACAGCAACAAGTGTCACGACAGGAACAAATAATTTTGCCGCTCTCGTCACCTGCTGATTTGAAACAGATGGAGCAAATACCTGATAAATATTTTTTGCAAGTAACGTGGAAGCTGCCATAACAAGCATAGAACCTGGTACTAAGGCTGTTAATAATCCAGCACTACCAATAATACCAATAAACCACGGATCAAAGGTTTGAATAGCAAGGCGAAATAACGATAGATCTGCATCCGCTCCTTGTAATCCTGGCACTTGCAAAATAGCAGCAAAGCCAGCAAAAAATACAAAAAGTAACACTAAAGAATATAACGGCATAATTGCCGCATTTTTTCGAAAGACTTTTTCACTTTTTGCCGAAAAAGCTGAAGCGAATGTATGTGGCCACATATAAAAACCTAATGCTGTTAATATAATAGTAGAAACAAACCAAGAAATACTCATCCCTTCCTCAGGTAAAGCTAAAAATCCTGGCTTTGCTGCTTCTACCGCTTCAAACATCGGCTGAAATCCTCCGTAATAATGATACGGTAAATATATTCCTAAAAACATAACGATAAATAAAATCATAATGTCCTTTAATGCAGCTGTCCAAGCAGAGCCGTGTATACCAGAAATCATGACATATATCGTAATTGTGATCGCACCAATCCACACTGCAAAAACTGGTGATACTTTTCCATACGAAGCTTCAGAAACAATAATCCCTAATCCTTTTAGCTGTAACACAAGATACGGAATAATAGAAACAACACCGATAATCGATACGATAATTCCAAGTACCTTACTATTATATTTTTTTGTAAAGAAATCCGGTTGTGAAATAAGCCCATGTTGCTTTGCATATTTCCAAACCGGTGGCAATAAAAAGTAAGATAAGATATATGCTAATGCTCCATATCCTAAAATATAAAATGTAGGAGCACCTTTACTATATGCCCAGCCGCTCCCTCCTAAAAATGTAAAAGTCGTGTAAATCTCTCCAGCCATAAGAAGAAAGACGAAAATCGTTCCAAATCCTCTTCCTCCAACAGACCATTGTTCTAAGTTCATATCTTTTCCGCGCTGTGCCCGAATTCCTAAAAATAAAGAAAAGCACAAAAACAAAGTAATAATAATAAGTGCTATCATTCCGTTCCCTCCTTATTAGCAGGGTCTAACCAATACAGAAATCCCATACAAAAAGATGTAATAAATACAGAAAGTAAAATCCAAAATAATAAAAATGGCATCCCGAATACATAAGGAGTAACTGAATTTGTAAACACTGGTCCAACAACTAAACAAAGAACTGGAATAAGTGCTAGTACATGTATTTTTTTCATCTCATTCTCCTTTTCTCATAAAATTCAAAACAGATGAAACAAAAACTTCTACCCCAATTGGCAACGCATCTTCGTCAATTGTAAAACGAGGATGATGATGCGGATATACAATCCCCTTTTCTTTATTCCCAGCACCAATAAAGAAAAATGTACCTGGTGCTTCTTGTAAAAAGGCCGAAAAATCTTCTCCTGCCATCGTCGGCTGTAGCCGTACTACTCGTTCCCTTCCGTAGAGCTCTAGTGCCGTACGTTCGACAAGTTGTGTAACTTGTTCATCATTTACAACTGGACGATAGCCGTACTCATATGAAAATGTATAATTTGCGCCATAAGATTCCGTAATATGTTTAACAAACTTTTCAATTTGCTTGGCTGTTTGTTCTCGTAATTCATGTTTTAAACTTCTGACAGTTCCTTCAATCTTTGCTTGTTCTGGAATTACATTATGCGTTGTGCCAGCATGAAATTGCGTGACCGATAAAACGAGGGGATCTAACGGATTTGTAAGGCGTGATACGACTTGCTGTAGTTGCGAAACTACTTGTGTACCGATCGCAATGCTATCAACTGTTTCATGAGGAATACCTGCATGCCCTCCTTTTCCTTCTACTGTAATTTTAAAGACATCGGGTGCTGCCATCGCTGGACCATAAATTACACCAACTTTGCCAACTTCTAAAGAAGCCCAAAGATGCGCTCCGATAATATAGTCCACATTTTCCATCGCCCCTGCTGCAACCATTTCCCCAGCACCACCTGGAAAATTTTCTTCAGCATGTTGAAATAGAAAACGAATTTCACCTTTAATTTTTTCTCTTTGCCCTACTAGCGCATTTACAGTGCCAAGGAGCATGGCAATGTGACCATCATGTCCACATGCATGCATCACTCCTGGATATGTAGAAACAAATTCAAACTGATTTTCTTCTTGAATGGGAAGTGCGTCCATATCTGCTCGAATCGCAATTGTTTTACCGGGTTTTTTGCCAATTAACTTTGCCATGATGCTATACTTTGTCGGTCTTGAGATTTCTAGATGAGGGATTGTTTGAAGTATGTCATATACGAACTGAGATGTTTTTTCTTCTTGAAAAGACAATTCTGGATACCGATGAAAATGTCTTCTCCATTCTATTAATTGATTTTTTGAAAGAACAAATTCTTTTGCTACATCCATCTATCCTCTTCCTTTCTTCACCAAGTTAAATGTTATTATAGCTTGAATCCTCAATAAAATAAATAATATTCTGAATTTTTACGTTTTTACAATTGTACTTCATTCACACAAAAATAAAAAAGCTATCTAAATTAGATAGCTTTTTTATTTTTATAGAATAGTAATCGCTTGTTTCCCCATTTGTTCCCATGCTTTTTCAAATTGCGTACGTAAAACTTTTTTATTTGGATTACTAGCAAGCGGATCATTAATATATACAAAGTTTTGATCATATCCAACAACAACTGCACTATGCTCATAATATGTAATTTTTATATCTCCGGTATTGGTATTCCACGTTTCAAAACTACCCTCAGCTAACGGTTGAAACGTTGTATTCGCAATTACCCATACTGGTGAGCCTGAGCTAATGACTTTATATATATCGTCAATCTCTCTTCCTGTTAAATCAATCGTTTTGCCAGGTACATATTTTTCTGCAAGTTTAAAAATCGGCCCATGATAAACACCGTAACCCGGTTCAGATTTTGTGTAAATATTTCCAACAAATCCTTCATAAGGGTTTCCGCGAAGATTATTTTCTTTAAATGGAACTTGATTGATTTCGCTTGCAAGTTGCATCTTATCCACTTGCACACCTTTATACTGCAATAACATCGCTAAACTTGTAACCTCACAACCTCGCTGCAGTTCCGGAAGTTGTTTTATGAATGAAACATTTTCAATCATAGCTGTTTCTTTCATATCAAACAAAAAATCCACTCGTAACTCTTGTACTTTTTGAAGAATTTTATTTTTCCCTACAAAAATAGCAACAACAAGTATAATCCCTACAAGACATATATATTTGAATTTCTTTAACATATTCAAAACTCCATTACATCATTATTTTTACCAAACACTACTCTTGTTATTGTACCTTTCTTCTACCTAGTTTGCTAGAAAGATTATTTGAATTATTATTCGGTTTAAATGTTTTAAAATTCTTATTTTTTGTAATAAAAAGAAAAATAAATATACATTTTCAGAATATTTTGCTAGAATTAAAAATGTTTACATGGTTAAGGAAAAATGTATTTCTTTCAATCACAAAACAAAAGCTCAAGGAACACTAATCATTTCGCTGTTGTTTTTTTATTACTAATCACGCACCCAGAAAATATACGTAATCCATTCGTATAGGAACATAAAGAAAAACTACAATCAGTATGTTTTTTATCCCCCACTGATGATTAGTGAAACGAAGCAAGCTCAATAGTTATTGAGCAAAACAAACAAGGGAAAAGTACGGGGTGAAGGGAATATGAATCAAACAACTACAGAGCAAACTAGTTTAAAACGTACAATGAAGAGCAGACACCTTTTTATGATTGCACTCGGAGGTGTCATTGGCACAGGACTATTTATGGGATCAGGACAAATTGTCCATAACGCTGGACCTGGCGGAGCTATTCTTGCATTTTTAGTTGGTGGTTTTGTTATGTATTTAACAATGCTCTGCCTTGGAGAATTATCCGTTGCTATGCCAGAAGCAGGCTCATTTCAAAGTTATGCAAGCCGATTTATTTCACCTGGTTTTGGATTTGTCGTTGGTTGGATGTATTGGCTAAACTGGGCCGTTACAGTTGGAGTTGAACTAACAACTGTCAGTATTTTAATGAAGCGCTGGTTTCCAGATGTTTCTTCATGGATTTGGTGTGTTACATTTGCAGCAGTACTGTTCATCGTAAACGCTTTATCAGCAAAAGCATACGCAGAAGCGGAGTTTTGGTTTGCAAGTGTAAAAGTCTCAACAATTGTTGTCTTCATCATACTTGGAGGCGCTGTTATGTTTGGATTCTTGGATTTCAACGGAAAGCCAGCACCTATGCTACATAACTTCACGGAAAATGGTGGACTATTTCCAAATGGTGTCCTAGCTGTTCTTTTTACAATGATTACGGTGAATTTTTCATTCCAAGGAACAGAATTAATTGGGATTGCTTCAGGTGAAAGCGAAAATCCTGAAAAAACCATTCCGAAGGCAATAAAAAATACAATTTGGCGTACTCTATTCTTTTTCGTATTAGCAATTGCAGTTGTCGTGGGCTTACTCCCGTGGCAGGAAGCTAATCTTGTTGAGAGTCCATTCGTACTTGTCTTTGATACAGTTGGCATTCCATATGCAGCAGACATTATGAACTTTGTTATTATTACCGCTGTGTTATCTGTAGCGAATTCTGGACTATACGCAAATTCCCGTATGCTTTGGGCCATGTCAAAACAAGGAATGGCTAGCCCTCTCTTTACAAAACTAACAAAAAAGGGTGTACCATTAAACGCTTTAATTTTCAGCCTTCTCTTTGCAAGTCTTTCTCTTTTAACAAGTGTATTTGCAGCAGATACAGTCTTTTTAGTACTAACATCTATTGCAGCTATGGCAGCAGTCGTTGTTTGGATGTCAATTGCAGCTTCACAATTTTTCTTTCGAAGAGAATTTATAAAGAACGGCGGCAATGTAAACGATTTAAAATATCGTACACCACTTTATCCAATTGTCCCAATTGTAGCTTTCTCTTTAAATTTTATCACATTCGTTAGTTTAGCTTTCATTCCAGATCAGCGTATTGCTCTTTATTGTGGGATTCCATTTATGATTATTTGTTACATTTTGTATCAAATTAAATATAAAAAAGTTGTCACATTTGAAAAGCAACAAAATATTGCGCAAGAAATAAACTAAATATATAAAATATTCAACTATCTTATCTTATGATAAGATAGTTTTTTTCTATTTCTTGGATATCTTGGTATAACTTTAATTATCTTAAAATTTTTACAATCATGTTTTCACCTGAAAAATAGTTTACAATGTTATCAAGTTACAAATGATATTCACCGTAAAAAGTGTGCATTTGTGTCTATTTTTTAACAATATGACAAAAACTATTGCCTTCTATAAATTAATAGGTTTATATTGTTTTATTGGCATAGTTTCAATCCAAGGAGAAAGGAGATTTTCAATCGTGCAACTAAAGAAATCGTTTTGGAAGTTGGCTTCACTTCTTCCTTTATCACTACTCTTGTTCCTCGGTGGCTGTGAGAAAAAACTTGCAGTATTAAACCCGCAGGGACCTGTTGCAAAAGCACAGTATGATTTGATCGTTTGGTCATTCGTACTTATGATGTTGATTATTGCAATTGTATTCATCTTGTTTACAGTCATCTTGATTCGTTATCGTGAAAAACCAGAAAACATGGGCTATGAGCCTCCTGATCAACACGGTAACACATTATTAGAAATTATTTGGACACTCTTCCCAGTTATTATCGTTATTGCATTATCAATTCCAACGGTAAAAGCTACTTATGCATCGGAAGAAGTGCCAAAAGAGTCTAAGCATATTAAACCAGTTGAGATTTATGTTACATCTGCCAACTGGAAATGGTTATTCAGTTATCCAGAGGAAAATATTGAAACCGTTAACTATTTAAACGTACCAGCTGGTACACCAATTCAATTCAAATTAACATCTGTTGGTCCAATGAACGCCTTCTGGGTTCCAGAACTTGGTGGTATGAAATACACAATGGACGGCATGATTATGGATTTATTCCTACAAGCTGATAAACCAGGTTCTTACCTTGGCCGTAGTTCAAACTTCTCTGGTGAAGGATTTACTCACATGGAATTTGAGCTTGAAGCAAAGAAAAAAGAAGATTATGACAAGTGGGTAAAAGAAGTAAAAGAAACTGCTAAACCACTTACAGAAGAAAAATATAACGAAATCATTAAACCTGGTGTAGTAGGGCGTATGACATTCTCTAGTCACCACTTAAAGTATGTAGATCCAAAATCACTTGAATACTGTGATTACAACTACTATAAAAACAAAAAGTAACAGATAATATTCCAACAGATTGGAGTGAACACAGTGAAGCTTGATGAATTTTTTGTCACAGGTGATCCGATTATTTACGGAGCTGACGCATCTATCGTTCTTGTGACATTAGCAATCATTTTCGTACTGACAAAGTATAAAAAATGGAAATGGCTTTGGGATGAATGGTTAACAACTGTTGACCATAAGAAAATTGGGACCATGTATATTATTTCTGCGGTTCTTATGTTATTCCGTGGTGGTATGGACGGTTTAATGATCCGTGCTCAATTAACATTCCCAGATACAACTTATTTAAACGCTGAACACTATAACGGAATCTTTACAACACATGGTACAGTTATGATTCTTTTCATGGCGATGCCATTCGTTCTAGGATTAATGAACGTCGTTGTACCATTACAAATTGGTGCTCGTGACGTTGCATATCCATTCTTAAACGCACTAAGTTTTTGGTTATTCTTTATCGGAGCAATGTTATTCAACATCGCTTTCGTTATCGGAGGTTCTCCAGACGCTGGGTGGACATCTTACTTCCCAATGGCTGGTACAGAATTCACTCCTGGTGTAGGTAATAACTACTACGCAATTGCATTACAGATTTCAGGACTTGGTACGTTAATGACAGGTATTAACTTCCTGGTTACAATCCTAAAAATGCGTACACCTGGCATGAAATTAATGCATATGCCAATGTTTACATGGTCTATTTTAATCACATGTGTAATCATTATTTTCGCTTTCCCAGTATTAACAGTTGCTCTTGCATTAATGACATTTGACCGTCTATTTGATGCTCACTTCTTTACGATGGCGAGCGGCGGTATGCCGATGCTTTGGGCCAACCTATTCTGGGTATGGGGTCACCCTGAAGTATATATTGTTATCTTACCGGCATTCGGTATTTTCTCTGAAATCATTAGTACATTCTCACGTAAACGTCTATTCGGTTACAGCGCAATGGTGTACTCAATGATTGCAATTTCTTTACTAAGTTTCGTCGTATGGCTTCACCACTTCTTTACAATGGGATCTGGTCCAGCCGTTAACTCATTCTTCTCGATTTCGACAATGGCGATTTCGATTCCGACCGGTGTTAAAATCTTTAACTGGTTGTTTACACTGTATAAAGGACGTATTCGTTTTACAGTTCCAATGCTTTGGTCATTGGCATTTATTCCTAACTTCGTAATCGGTGGGGTTACAGGGGTTATGCTTGGAATGGCAGCAGCTGACTATCAATACCATAACAGCTACTTCCTAATCGCCCACTTCCACTACGTATTAATCGCAGGTACAGTATTCGCAATGCTTGCTGGATTTACGTTCTGGTATCCAAAAATGACAGGTCATATGCTAAATGAACGCCTTGGTAAATGGACATTCTGGATCTTTATGATCGGATTTAATATCTGTTTCTTCCCAATGTACTTCCTAGGTTTAGATGGTATGACTCGTCGTATGTACACTTACTCTGAAAGCCTTGGATGGGGCTGGCTAAACCAAATCGCATCTGTCGGTGCGGTAATGATGGGTATCGGCTTCCTAATCCTTTGCTACAACGTAATTTGGAGTGCACGTCACGGTGAGCGTGACACTACTGGAGACCCATGGGATGGCCGTACTCTTGAATGGGCAACTCATTCTCCTGTACAACATTATAACTTCGCTAAACTTCCTGAAATTAAAGAAGCTGATGCTTTCTGGTTCATGAAGAAACGCGGAGAAACAATTACACCAAAAGCAGATGAATTAAAACCAATTCACATGCCAAGTAACTCTGGTGTGCCAATTATTATGTCTGCATTCTTCGGTCTTGCAGGTTTTGCATTAGTATTTAGCTGGTTCTGGATTGCAGCAATCGGCGGAGTTGGTATTTTAGCTTGCTTAATCTATCGTTCATTCGATTACGATGACGGTTACTATATCAGTGTTGATGAAATTAAAAAAACAGAACATGTAGCATGAGAGGTGAAACGAAATGGCGGCTTTAGATAAAAGCTTACCTTTAGAATATCAATCTGAACAAAGCAGATTGAATATTCTAGGGTTCTGGATTTTCCTAGGGGCTGAAATTATGCTGTTCGCAACACTTTTCGCCTCTTATCTAGTCCTTGCTGGTCGTACGGCAGATGGCCCAACACCAGCGCAATTGTTTGAAGTTAAAACACTTTTAATTCAAACATTACTACTTTTAACAAGTAGTTTTACATGCGGTATCGTAATTCATGAAATGCGTAAAAACAACCAAAAAGCTATGTTAGGATGGTTCCTTTTCACATTACTTTTAGGTGCAGGCTTCCTTTTCTTTGAAATTGAAGAATTTATACTGTATGTCGGTGAAGGTGCTACATTACAAACAAGCGCATTCTTATCTGGATTCTTCGTTCTTCTTGGAACACACGGTGCCCACGTAACAGGTGGTATCATCTGGGCAACTTGTGTAATCATCCAAATTTTAAAACGCGGATTAACACCAGTTACAGCTCGTAAAGTATTTATTATCAGCTTATACTGGCATTTCCTTGACCTTGTTTGGATCTTTATTTACACACTAGTTTACTTGAACGGGATGGTGGCGTAATAATGGGACAAAACAATACACAAGCAAATGGACACGCGCATAGCGGATTTCCATGGTCACACGTTTTTGGATTTATTTTATCGCTTGCACTAACGTTTCTTGCTTTATACGTTGCACTTTACACAGACTTGCCACTTTCAACGATATTAACAACAATTATCGTAATGGCACTTGCACAAGGTTTATTACAATTAATTATGTTCATGCACTTAAAAGAAGGCGAAGGTACAATTCAAATTCTTACAATGATATACAGTTTCTTCGTTGCAATTGCAACAGTTGGTCTTACTGTATGGATTTTCTTCTCTATGTAATGAACATGAAAAAGACTGCTGAGATTATCTCAGCAGTCTTTTTATTTATCCCCTCTCCCATCCACATTACGGAATTTACAACATAATCATGCAAACTATACTTATTATGACAAATGTTAAGAAAACTCTTTCTTTATGAAATCGAGTTCACATGCATTGCTTTTCTTCAAATAATATAGCTAAAATAAGTACTATATTATTTGAAGGGAGAGAACGCAATGGAACAACATTCTTCAGTCCTATCACTTATGATTGTCGTCGCAATCGCGTTTTTCGTTCCCCTTTTGTTGCAACGCTTTAAGTTAAAAGCAATTCCTGTCGTTGTTGCAGAAATTATTGCAGGAATTTTTGTAGGAAAAAGTGGGTTTAACGTTATTGAGCCAGATATGTGGCTTCAAGTCTTATCAACACTAGGATTTATTTTCTTAATGTTCTTAAGCGGTTTAGAAATTGACTTTTCGATCTTTAAACAAAAAGGAAAAAAGAATACAACAAATGAACCAAATACGTTCCAAGCCGCAAGCATTATCTTTTTATTCATTTTCATCTTATCCTATGCCCTATCACTTATATTTGTATGGCTTGGATTTGTCGATAATGCAATGTTCATGACATTAATTATCTCAACGATTTCTTTAGGTGTTGTTGTACCAACATTAAAAGAAAATAACTTAGGAAAAACAGCAATCGGTCAAATTATTTTATTAGTCGCTGTTATTGCTGACTTAGTTACAATGATTCTACTCGCTGTATTTGTCGGATTAAATTCCGAAAGCGGCCAGAGCATGTGGCTTCTTCTCGTTCTATTTGGCGCAGGTATTGTAATTTACTTTGTGGCAAGACGCTTTAAAAACATTCCATACTTGGAAAACCTAAAAGCTGGTAGTGTGCAAATTGACACACGTGCTGTTTTTGCACTCATTTTAATATTAGTCGGATTATCTGAATCTGTTGGTGCAGAAAATATTTTAGGAGCCTTTTTAGCAGGAGTACTTGTATCCTTATTATCGCCAAATGAAGAAATGGTAGAAAAGCTTGATTCCATCGGATATGGTTTCTTCATTCCAATTTTCTTCGTAATGGTTGGTGTAAATTTAGAAGTATGGT
This sequence comes from Bacillus sp. XF8, assembly GCF_017498755.1. NCBI lineage: Bacteria > Bacillati > Bacillota > Bacilli > Caryophanales > Bacillaceae > Bacillus > Bacillus sp. XF8. Next base: position 25,046 of record NZ_JAGDQK010000013.1, read on the forward strand.
CTATTTTTAAAGAGCCTTCTAGTATGTTAATGATTCCAATTTTAATTGTTGGACTCTTTATTTCAAAATTATTGCCATCACTCGTACTAAGAAAATGGTATCCACGTAACATTGTATTAGGAAGTGCCATTTTATTAACATCGACACTTTCATTAGTTATTGCCGCAGCGCAAATTGGTGAAAAACTAAATATCATTAGTCCCAGTCTATCTGCTTCACTTATTTTGAGTGCAGTTATTACATGTATTTTTGCACCTGTATTATTTAAAAAGATGTTCCCAAAAGTAGAAACACCAAAACCAAAAGTTTCTATTATTGGTGCAAGTCGAATCACTCTTCCATTATCACTTGATTTAAAGCGCGAAGATTATGATGTGACACTATACATGATGCGTCAAAATAAAGTAAATGCAGAGGAAGCACAGTCTCATGACTTTCCAATCGTAAAATTAGATACAATTACTATAGAACAATTAGAAGAACAAAAAGCATTCGATGCAGATCGAGTTGTAGTTGCAACAAGCGATGATGAGCAAAACTTATTATTAGCAGAGCATGCAAAAGAATTAGGGGTTGAACATGTTATTGCAAGTGTAGAAGATCCCCTTCTACAAGAAAAAGCAACACAAGAACATATTGCAGTGTTCTCAACAATTAACTCCACACGAATTTTATTACGTGCACTCATTGATAAGCCGAGTCTCGTTCGTTTAATTACGACAGCAAATGAAACAGTCCGTGAAGTTGAATTACGTAGTAATAAATATAACGGTTTGCCACTTCGTCGCTTACCATTCTTAGGCGACGTGCTCATCATTCAAATTTACCGTGGTAATAAAGCATTAGTACCACATGGTGATACTAAATTGCAACACGGTGATACACTCCTTGTAACAGGATCAAAAGAACACATTGATACACTGAAAAGCATATTAGAATAAAGACAAATCCCCTCTCAATTTTTAAGAGGGGATTTTTTCATACATATATTAAGGAGTAATTGAGTAACCATTCCCCTTCTCTACTTATGTTATATACCTCATCATTTTTTCTTAAGATTTCCACTTTAACATGGTAAAATATAACTAACATATATTATGGGGATGAATCACACTATGTCTATTTCAACTTTAGCTCTTTTGTTATTAGCAGAAGTACTCGTTGCCATTATTCTTATTGGCATTAGCATTGAAATCTGCAGCTATGGATGGAAGAAGTCAAATGGAATGAAATACTTTTGTCTCTTTCTTTCCCTTCTCATTGGTACTGGTAGCATATTAGGCCTTTGTGTTGCGCCAGCCTATTTCTTTTTACAGCTCATAGAAAAAGCGTCATAAGAAAGGTGGATTGTGTATGGTTACAATTAAACGTATTGATGCCTCCGAAACATACGAACTACGTCAAAAAATTTTACGTCCAACTCAAACTCTAACAGATTGTAAATATCCTTCTGATTATAAATTTCATTCCTTTCATCTAGGTGCATTTCTAAACGAAGAACTCATTAGCATCGCTTCTTTCTCATCTGAAGCAGAACCTTCCTTACAAGGTAGTAATCACTATCGTTTACGAGGCATGGCTACAGTTCCAACCTTTCGAAAACAACATGCTGGTAGCTCATTAATCCAGCAAGCTGAAGTAATCTTAAAAGAGCGTCAAGCAGAGATATTATGGTGTAATGCCCGTATTACCGTTACAGATTACTACAAACGATTAGGATTCCTTGAGCATGGTGAAATATTTGATATCCATCCAATTGGAATTCATAAATTAATGTATAAAAGATTATGAAATAAAGAGGATATCCTCTTTATTTCATAATCTTTTTCTCCTCTTGTAGCTCTTTTAAATACTCTTCTTTCTCATCACGGTAAAATAAATTATACGTATCAAACGGAATAATTCTCCCATCAGGATGTACAATATGAACGCAGGATTTCTTTACCGAACGTATATCTAAATCATAATTGTCCATAAACTTCATAATTAATACGCGAAATACATTTTCATAACCAATCCCTGTTGGAAGACTTACTTTTGGCAAACAACAGAGTAATTCTTTTAATGAATCATACCCACTTTCTGGTGAATGATTCAAGCTAAATAACTTAAAAATTTGCCTTTTTAATTGCTCATCACTTTCAAAAACAATCGTATTCCGATCCCCTTCTAATAAGATATTTCGGTCAATCATACTTGTCAACGGAAAAATAGATCCATTCAATTTTAGTGCATATCCCATTGCCAAACTATCTGGATGACAAGGAACCGGGATTATATCATCTTCTGTAAATAATGAGGATTGTTCAATGATCATTTGGCGTACTTCACTTAATGTTAAACGATTCGTTTCAGGATTAAAATCTTCTGTTCGTCCCGCTTGCTGAATGGGCTGAAATGTAACACCCCGTACACATTTTTGTTGCACTGCATATTGTAATATTTCTCCTATTTCCTTATCGTTTACTCCTTTTTTCAATGTAACAACAAGAGTTGTAGAAATATTGTATTCATTCAAGTTCTCAACTGCTTTTCTTCTTATTTCTCGTAAATCTGCTCCGCGCAAGCTTTGTAGTGCTTCTTTTTCAAAACTATCGAATTGTAAATATATTTCAAAACCTGGTGTATATTCAGCTAATTGTTGTACGAAAGTAATATCCTGTGCAATTCGTAAACCGTTCGTATTAATCATAATATGTTTAATCGGTTTTTGTTTTGCAATATTTAATATATCAAAGAAATGAGGATGCAGCGTTGGTTCACCACCGCTAATTTGAACAACATCTGGATTCTTTTCATTTTTTACAACTGAATCTAACATCATCTCCACATGTTCTACTGTTCGCCATGTAGTACGCTTTGGTGATGATTCTGCATAACAAATCGGGCACTGTAAATTGCATGCGTCTGTAATTTCAATAATGCTTAAGCAACTGTGTTGCTCATGATCTGGACAAAGCCCACAATCATAAGGACAACCATATTTAATAGGTGTATTCCAACGATATGGCATTTCACTTGGCTTAATAAATTCGCGACATTGCTTATAATACGAGACATCTGTTGAAATGAGTACCTTTTCTCGGCCATGCAACATACAATGTTTTACCATATAGACTTTTTCATCTTGTATAATGATCTTCGCTTCTACTTTCCGTAGACATGTGGAACATACACTACTCGTTAAGTCATAATATAAATAGTCCCTATTCGGCATGTTGTCTTTCCCCTCTTCTCTTTTTCATGACTAGCACAACATAATAACAAACACCAAGAATACAAGCCCATTGAATCGCACTCAAATGCACATATAATTTATCTGTTGGCTTAAGCCATTCAACCAAAAAGCGGAAGTTTAAGTATGCCAACATAAAAATTTGAAAAACGAATCCTTCCCACGGTTTATGTCTACTCAGCCAAATACAGCAAATCATAACAATAAATAAATAGATAATTTCATATAATTGTGTTGGGTGCCGTAGTATTCCATCACCAAAATTGATTCCAACTAGCCATGTTGTTCGTATACCCACCGTTTCATCTCCAATACCAGTTAAAAAACAACCAATTCTACCAATTGCAATTCCTAGTGCCAGAGGAATAACCATATCATCACCTGTTGATTCTGTATGGCCGACTATTTTCTTCACACTTTCTACACCAATAAGCCCACCTAGCAAACCGCCTACAATTGTTTTCCCCTGAATTAACCCTTGCCAGCCATTCTCTCCTATTACTTTCTGGACCTGCAAAAGATGCTCCAGTGTTGCCAAAAGAATCGCCCCAAGAAAGGCACCAAATATAGCACCTAAAAAGATAAATAGCGCTTTCACTTCTGGAATCTTCTCTTTTCGCCGACTTTTTAAATAATAACGAAACCCAAGAAACATACCGAGTGATTCAAAAATAGCATGAGGATGTAGTTTCACCCCAAAAAAATGTAAATAAATTGGAAAATCCATATGATTATACCTTTCTTACGTCTATTATCTATCTTTAGTAATACATATATTGTAAAATAATACTTATTATAAAACAATTCCGAATTTTCAGGAGGTGTTCCATGAGTAATACAAACTCATCTAAAAAACCTCGTCCTTTTCAACAATGGATGATTGGCTTTGCAGTTACATTTCTAGCTCTCATCATATTATTTGGAATTCTTATTCGTTGGATTGAGATTGCATTTATTATTGTAGGAATCTCTTTATTATCTTGGGGAGGATATGAAGTATATAGAGGGAGACCATTTATTTTGCTAGGAATTATTAGTACACCCTTTATTTTAGGATTTGTATTATTTATTATTTGCGGGGGATTCTTTATATTTTCTCTTTAAAAGACATAGAAAAAACCTTTCATATGCGTGGAAGGTTTTTCTATGCTTTATTCGTCTTCTTCAGCTCTTATTGTTCTTCTATACCTATAAGCATATAAAGAAGGAACCAAGAAACAAAGAAATAAAACAAGAGCAATTAGTCCCGTGTCCTTTAGAGATGCATCTGGTGTTACAATCATATTAATTCCCATAATCACAATTGCAAGTATAATAGGAATCAATAACAATTTGAGAAAATAGCTACGTTTTACTCGCTCTGTACCTTCATACACTTCTACTGACTGTTTTAAGTTTAAAAAGTTAATTATTACAATACCGCTCATAAATAGCATAAGTAAATCCGAAATCCCATCATAACCCGTTCCTTGTATAACATAACGATAAAAAATAATACCTAATATCGCTAAATTTTGTAAGACAAATGCAATTCTAGTATGTTTTAATCCTTCAATCATTAAGCGTTCATCTTTTACAATCCTCATTGATATCCTTCACTCCTTATCCACCCAAAATAAATCATTTAACGTTTGGTGTAACGCATAACAAATATTCAAACATAACTCTAAAGAAGGATTATACTTCCCTTTTTCAATTAAACTAATCGTTTGCCTTGTAACCCCTACTTTTTCTGCTAATTGTTGTTGGGTTAAATCCAACTGAACACGAGCGACTTTTATTTTACTTACAGCCAATCCATGTCTCCTCCTTCACTATCAATTGTAACATATACATTACATTATTCAATTTATAAATTACATATCAATTAAATTTCTTTTTCATTCTTCATGATTCATGCTAGGTTCCTACAAATCGAACTTTCACTTTATTATACACAAAAAAAGGGCACTTCCTACAAGGAGCACCCTTTTCTATACTATTATAAGAATAAATGACATCCAAATAAAATTGCAAAGAAATACAGAAGCGGATGAACTTCCATCCCTTTTCCCTTCACAATCTTTAAAATCGGATAAATTAAAAACCCAAGTGCAATTCCGTTCGCAATACTAGATGTTAACGGAATACCTACAAAAATTAAAAATGCTGGTAATGCATCTTCAAATTCACTCCAGTTAATGTCTCTTATGCTTTGTGCCATTAAACTACCAACTATAATTAATGATGGGGCTGTAATTGCTGCCACACTTGATAATGAGGAAATAACAGGACTGAAAAATGCAGTAACGATCGTTAAGCAGATTACTACAATACCTGTTAATCCTGTTTTACCACCTGCTGCGATTCCCGCTGATGATTCAATCGTTGCTGCTGTTGGGCTTGTCCCAAATACTGCTCCTGTTGTACCACCGATTGCATCAGCAATAAATGCTTTACCGAAACGTTTTTCAGCGTTATCTGTATTTAAACCAGCTTGTTTAATTAGGCCAAGCAAAGCTCCTGTTGTATCGAATAATAGTACGAGTAAGAATGAAAAAACAACACCGTATAACCCATATTCAATTACATCAGAAAATGCGGTCATCGGATTTGAAACAATAATTCCCTTTGGTAAATGAGGAATAGCTGTAATTTTATCCTCAAACTTAAGTTGACCTGTAAAAAAGGCAATGGCGCCTGTCACAATCATACTAATAAACAGCGCACCACTCACACGTAATGCCATTAACACTGCTGCTAAAACTAAACCAATTAGTGTTAAAATAACAGCTGGTGAATGAAAGTTTCCGATTGTAACTAAATTAGATGGGTGATCAACAATAATGCCTGATAGGCGAAGACCAATAAAAGCAATAAATAGCCCTATTCCACCCGTAATCGCCTGTTTTAAACTATCTGGAATTGCTACAATCAGCTTTTGACGAAATGATGTGAAAGATAGTAAAAGAAAAATAATACCTGTGACAAATACTGCTGAAAACGCAATAACATATGTAATGCCTTCTGCTTGCTGTACAACAGAATAAGCAAAATATGCATTCATCCCCATTGCTGGAGCAATGACAATTGGATAATTTGCTAAAAACGCCATACATAATGTTCCGACAACTGTTGCAATAATGGTTGCCGTAAATGCTTGATCAAATGGTACACCTGCATCAGATAATATTTTCGGATTGATGACAAGAATGTACGCAAATGTAAAAAATGTTGTGATGCCAGCTAAAATCTCTTGCTTCACAGAAGTGTTATACTTTTGTAATTGAAACATACTTAGGTACCCTTCCTACACAATGAATTATTATCACACATTCTTTTCTTACTATTATGCGAGAAAATGTAATACTTAATCTTACCAACCAATAAAAAAAAGAGTCAATATATTGGGTAATAGTTCGAATTTTAAGTTTAGGTCTGACAAATTGAAAAAACGAAATTAAAACCTTTCTTTTTAGATGGGAAAGAGCATCCGGCCATTCATAGAAACGGTCAGATCCTTTTTTAGCCCCATGCTATGTGAAAACAAAGAGAGAAATGAGTGCAGATCATCTTTTGTTCTTCATAGCCACGACTTAAATGGGTTTATATATCAGCAAATCATTCTTCACTCACTACTAAACAAAGAGATTATTTTACAAAAACATAGATATAGTACAGTTAAATGCCATTGGTTTTTGTAGCATAACAGACAGAAATGTTTTATAATTTAAAATAGTTACACTTTATGCGAACGCATTCAAACTTTTTCATCCTACAAGGAGGCTTCTTATGCAAAACACAAACAAATCAGGAACTTTAAACCGCGGTCTAAAACAACGACATATCACATTGATGTCTCTTGGATCCGCTATTGGCGTAGGACTATTTTTAGGATCCGCTTCCGCTATTAAATTAGCTGGCCCTTCTATTCTATTAGCCTATATGCTTGCTGGACTCGTTATCTTCTTCATTATGCGTGCTCTTGGTGAAATGGCGATTGAACAACCAGTTGCTGGTTCTTTTAGTAAATATGCACATGATTACTTAGGACCGTTAGCAGGTTATATCACCGGCTGGAACTATTGGTTTTTATGGGTTATTACTTGTATGGCGGAAATTACTGCCGCTGGTATTTATATGGAATTTTGGTTCCCAGATATTCCGCGCTGGATTTGGGCATTAATGGCTCTAGTATTAATGAGTGCATTTAACTTTTTATCTGTAAAAGTATTTGGTGAACTTGAATTTTGGTTTGCTTTAATTAAAATTGTCACAATTATCAGTATGATTGTAGTTGGGACAGGCATTATTCTATTTGGATTTGGAAATGATGGTATCGCTACTGGCATTTCAAATCTTTGGTCACATGGTGGCTGGTTCCCAAATGGTTTTTCTGGGTTACTTCTTTCCTTACAAATGGTTTTATTTGCTTATTTAGGAGTCGAGCTTATCGGTGTCACTGCTGGTGAAGCACAAAATCCAAAGAAAACACTCGCAAAAGCAATCGATAACGTATTTTGGCGTATTTTACTGTTCTATGTTGGGGCCTTATTTGTTATGATGGCAATTTATCCATGGAATGAGCTTGGAGATAAAGGAAGCCCGTTTGTATTAACATTCCAACAAATTGGTATAGCAAAAGCAGCGGGGATCATTAACTTTGTTGTCTTAACGGCAGCTCTTTCTTCGTGCAATGGTGGTTTATTTAGTACAGGACGTATGTTATTTACATTGGCGCAGCAAAAAAAGGCACCTGAAAAATTCGGCCATTTAAATAAAAATGGGATTCCAAGTAAAGGGATTTTAGCAACTTCTTTCGTCCTACTCGTTGGTGTTATTTTAAACTACCTTGTTCCTGCGAAAGTATTTACATGGCTTACTAGTATTTCAACGTTTGGCGCAATTTGGACATGGGGAATCATATTAGTTGCCCAAATCCGATTCCGCAAAGGTTTACCAGCACAAACTAAGCAAAATTTAACGTATAAAATGCCACTCCATCCGTTAAGTTCTTATTTTTCACTCGGTTTCCTTATATTGGTATTAGGAATTATGGCTTATTCAGAGGATACACGAATCGCATTAATTGTTGGTCCGATTTGGTTAATTGCATTGGTCATCGTATATTATATGAAAGGTTTTCATAAAACAGATAAACCAGCGTCCTCTTCAAAAGTTGTTTAAAAAAACGCGGTCATTTCAAATGAAATGGCCGCGCTTCTTTTCATTCATTATTTTTCTTTTGAGAAAAACATTCTAGAAATAACAATTCCTAATCCGCCGATAAGTAAGAATAATACTGCACGAATCATCATCGATACTTCTGGTAAATCTAAGAGGAATAACTTACTAATTGTCACAACTAACACCACTAGTCCGGCGTATAATATTTCATTCATTCCTCTATTACGCCCAAGCCAAACTGAAACTAAAGCATATATCATCCATAAAAGAGAGACAGATATACTGATAATACTTCCGTTTGTTGAAAGAACCTCTCCTATTCTAGTAATCGTAATAAATACAAGTACCATAAAGCCATACAGCGTAATCGAATACACATATTTCCCAAACTGTTGCAACATTGGTTTCACTTTCATCATTCCATAATAAAATGTTCCAACTAAAATTAAATGGGCTACAAAAGCAGCTGACATAAATGTCTCAAATGGACTAACAAGCGTCTGAAGTATACCAATCGCATAAATGACAGCACTTATATAAAACTTAATTTCTTGTTTCAATTTCATAGAAGTAATGACACCTAAGAACCCTTGTAACATTAATACAATTGATCCATTTACTAAACTGAATTCATATAAAATCGCTAAACTAAACGATCCCATCGCAAATCCAAATAAAAGATCGGTAAATAATGACTTTTTATTTTTCATATATTCAATTCCAAACATTACAGCGTGTACAACTGTACTAATCAATAATCCCCATGTTGTAAAGTCTGGAATTTTTACAATCGCTAAAATAAAGAAGATTGCATTCGCACTAAACAGCGCCATTCTAGGCTGGTAAATAAAGTTCCTATCAATAAACATATGCCAAAAAAGCGTAATATGAATGAGTCCATACACAATTGTTAATTGCACTTGTAAATTCCCTAGTAACATTGTCATAATTACAAAAAAGACAAACGTTACAAGTACAGAAACACAATAAGACACTATATATAAATATTGATAGCGATTTTTATACGCATGCCATAATAAACTAATCGTTAATACTGTTTCATACCCAAAGAAAATGTAGGAATTAGGTGTTGTACTATTTAATAAGAACGGTACAAAAAATGCTCCTACAGATACGAATATAGCCAGATATTCTGATTGATATCGCTTAGCGAGGTAGATGCCAAGTATAATCCAAATAATATTGAATACAAATGCAACGCTTGCCGGAAAGAAATGATACAGATAATGCGCGGCGAATGTCGTTAAAACAATGCCTGTAATACTTCCTCCAACTAATACTAATCCTAGTGCTTGACGTTCCTGTTTTATTTGTATATCACCTACATAGTACAAACCAACTGATAACACTACGCCAAATACAATACGAATTGCTGGGGTAAGTAATCCTGCATCTACTCCCGCTTTAAATAGCCAAATGACTCCAAGTAGCATAATTGCAACAAAAATACGTGGTAGCCATGTTTGACAAAATTTTATAATGTCAAATGGTTCAGGCTTAAACGCAGATATATCTACTTGTTTTACTTTTGGCTCCTCCACACTTTCTTGACTAACAACTATTTCTTCTTGTCGTACATTTTGTTTAGGGATACTGACTTCTGGTTTCTTTTCAATAGGCTCCTTTTTCTTCAGCTCTCTTTCTCGTTCAACTTTGTCTGCCTCTACTGCCCTTTGCTGTGCCTTTAACTCATAGAATGCCTCCTGCAATGTATCAATTGCTATTTCTAGAGCTTCTATTTTTTTGTTCAAATCTTGTTTCATTTTCTCCCCCCTCTGATCATGTTGCCGAAATAGTAATACACATATAATTGGTTAAATTACCCACCAAGTCCATCATACTATTAGCTTATTCATTTTTTAAGAGGAATCAGTTTAAAATTTCTCAATTTCATAAATAAAAACCTCTTTTCAATTGAAAAGAGGTTTTTATTTTCTTACTAATTCTTTATTTCTTTTGTACGGATGCTTACAATCATTCCTAAACAGCCACCTGCAATTGCCGGAATAATCCACCCTACTCCTTCCGTATACAAAGGAATGTTTTCTAATATAGGTGTCCATTTGGAAAGTAACACATTACGATTGAAAATATCTATTCCACTAAACACTGCTACTAGTCCAATCGTTACTGGATATATATACGTATACCTACTAATATACTTATGACACAGCCCTAAAATAATAAGTGTTAAAGCAATTGGATAAATAAACCCAAGAATAGGAACTGACACTTTTAAAATTTGTGTTAATCCTAAATTAGCAAGAATCATACTAACGACACTTAAGACAAAAGCCCACACTTTATAAGAGATTTTCGGAAATACTTCTGCAAAAAACTGACTACAAGATGTCACAAGTCCAATCGATACACATAAACAAGCAACAGTAAAAATAATACCTAATAATACCATACCGCCTGGGCCAAATAGTGTAGTCATAACTTGTGCTAATACTTTTGCCCCATTATCAAATGTCCCAAGCGAACCACTTACTGATCCAACATATCCAAGAATGACATAAATAAGAGATAACAAGAGACCTGCCCCAATACCAGCCATACTCATATATTTTGCTAGGCTTTTTTCATCTTGCACGCCTTTTGTGCGCAAAGCATTTGCTACGACAATTCCAAAGATTAATGCTGCTAACGCATCCATTGTTAAATACCCATCTAAAAACCCTTGAAATACCGGAGCTTTCTCATAGTTCCCTACTGATGATTGAACATCTCCTGTTGGTGTAATCATACTCTTTATAAAAATAAGAGCGATCATACATAATAATAAAGGTGTTAACAGCTTTCCAAACAGCCCCATCAATTTCGATGGTGATAAACTTAGCCAATATACAATACTAAAAAAGATGACTGTATAGATGAATAGTAATATACTACCCGATTCTGGCAAGAACTGACCTGGTCCCATTTCAAAAGCTAAACTTCCTGCACGTGGTATACCAAGACCGGGACCGATAAATACATACACTAAACAAGGAAAAATAATTGCAAAAGAAGCATGTACACGGCCTGCCAGTACTTGAAAACTCCCTGCTTTAGCAATTGCTATTACGCCTAATATAGGAAGTCCAGTCGCTGATATGATAAAGCCTAATAACGAAATCCACACATGTTCCCCTGCTTCATATCCAAGGAAAGGTGGAAAAATAAGATTCCCAGCTCCGAAAAACATGGAAAATAACATCAGGCTCATAAGCAAAATTTCTTTTTTCTGTAATGATTTCATTTCTTTCTCCTTCTCATCCTATATAAAGTGAAACTTTAATCAGTGGGGGTTTCTTCATCCCCCACTGATTATTAGCCCTCACCAATCGGGCTTTTACGGGCAGTTGATCCCCCACCTAACTTCTTTGTTTTTACTGAATTTTGAGGTGGGGGAGCTTACTGCCCGTTAATGCGGGATAAATTGCGGCTACGAAAAAGCAAAAAATGATCTGCTCTCATTGTCTCTCTTTGGTTTTACTTGGCATGAGGCTAAAAAAGGCCCTGATCGCTTCTATGCGCGGGCGGATTCTCTCTCCTACCTAAAAAGAAAGGTTTTCTTGCACTTATCTGCTAGCACAAACATAGTCCATAGTCTATCACAAAAGAAACCTTCATTCTATATATGCTTTGTTTTCCAATTTCTTCTGAAAAATCGACCTTTATTGACATTTAATAGTTAATAAAGTAAAATATTAAATGTACAAAACTATTTACTTTGTTATTGTTTGTGTCAGGAGGAAACTTAAATGGAATCAGCGATACAACTTGAAAAAAAACAACAAAGAAACAAGAAGCATCCTCCAGGTTTATACTTACTCTTCTTCACAGAAATGTGGGAACGATTTAGTTACTATGGATTACGAGGATTATTAACATTATACTTAACGACAGCTTTAGTAAGCGGTGGTCTTGGGTTTAGTCCCGGGTGGGCACTTTCTATCTATGGCTTTTACACTGGAGCATGTTACTTTACTCCAATGATTGGTGGATACTTAACTGACCGTTTTCTAGGTAGACGCTTAGCTATCACAATAGGTGGCGTGACAATGGCAATCGGTAACCTTACACTCTTTGCTTTGCAAAACCAAGTCGGCCTATACCTTGGACTCGCGCTTATTATTATTGGTAATGGTTTCTTTAAACCAAATATTTCTACACTTGTCGGGGAATTATATGAAGAGCACGATCCAAAACGTGATAGTGCATTTACAATTTTCTACATGGGTATTAACGTAGGTTCATTTTTAGCCCCACTCGTTTGCGGGTTTTTATCAGAAAATTTATTCAAAACAACAGTGGATGGCGTTGTTCATTACGGCTTCCGTTACGGATTCTTAGCCGCTTCAATCGGTATGATTATCGGACAAATTTTATTTACAACATTATCTAATCGCTTCCTGGGCGATATCGGTAAAAAACCAACAAGAGATTTACAAGCAGCATCAGGGAAACAAACAGCTGGTAATACACCACTCACAAAAAAAGAAAAACAACATACAGCAGTTATCGTTATTCTAACTTGCTTCGTTGTCTTCTTCTGGGCTGGTTTTGAACAAGCTGGTAGCTCACTAACATTATATACAAACAAGTTTGTTGATCGTTCTGTATTCGGATGGGAAATCCCAACATCTTGGTTCCAATCAGTCAATCCACTGTTTATCATTTTGCTTGCCCCTGTTATTTCAGCACTATGGGCTAAGCTTGCTACAACAAAACGTGGAGACTTAAAAATCCCAACCAAAATGGGACTCGGTATGATTTTACTTGGAATCGGTTATATGGTTCTCGTTATCGCTACATTAAAAACAGGTAGTGACGAACACAACATTACAGAGCAAGCAAACCTATTATTTATTGTTTTCACTTACCTTTTCCATACATTAGGTGAATTGTTCTTATCGCCTGTTGGATTATCAATGGTCAGTTCCCTTGCACCTGTAAAACTTGCTTCATTACTAATGGGCGTTTGGTTAGCTAGTTCAGGGATTGCCAACATTTTAGGTGGTCAGCTCGCTAGCTTTACAACTTCACTTGGATATTCAGAAGTATTCATAGTTATAGGAGCTGTCGCTATTGTTTTAGGATGTGTTTTATTATTAATTTCTAAAAAACTAGTAAAATGGATGGACTAAAAAGCTGAGGGATTGCTCCCTCAGCTTTTTATTTTCTTAGCCTGAACAAAATCTCCTGTAACAACAAAACGCTTGGAGTTATCTGATACAGACACACATGTAATAAGTGTAACTTCCGTTTTTCCGTGATCTTCTACGACTTCCCATTTATCAGGTGTTACTTCTGACACATTCGTAACAGCGTACTCATACTCGTTTTCATTATCATATAAATAGATTTTATCGTTCTTTTTTAACGAGGATACATCACTAAACAAAACACCCTTTTTTGACATGTTATGTCCTGCTAATGCATAATTTTCTTTTCCCATCTCTTGCTTCTCTTTTACAGTTGCTGCTCCTGATAATAAGTTTTTCTCAGTAGAAGCATTTAAAACAGGTAATTTTAATGAAATGCTCGGAATTTCAATACGACCAATTACTTGTTTTTTATCTAATGATGCATTCGCTACCTCTGATAAACCAGGCTGCTCAATTTTAGATGCATCTACAAACTTTGTATCCTGCTTTTGGTATTCCATCTTCTGAACAGCTTGTACATTTTCTGTTTGCTTCTTCTCTGCCTTATATCCATCATAAAATGGTTTACCAATTAAAACACCACCTACAACAAATAAAAGAACTGCTAGTATACTATATATTCTCCTCTTATTCATATATAATCCCTTTCCTTTACAGAATCTTACTTCTATATAAGATGATAAAGTAAGATGACTATATGTACAAGTCTAAGACGAAAAGAAGAAGCTACTTATTGACTTATCTCATCGTATAACAATACTTTTTTCATTTCCCCACTCCCTTTATTCGATAGATCCAATTTCTATCGTAAAGAACGTTTGCAAACTTTTACCTCCACATGTGTTAACCTTTTTAAAAAATAGGTTAATTATTACTAAAAAAAGACGTGCACGTAGCACGTCTTTAAGCAATTTTATTTCGATAAAGTGATATATGAAATACGGTTACTTGGATAAACAGGATTAAAAATACAATATATAATGGGTACGCAGGAACATATGAGTTTACAATCGGAGATAAAATAAGCAATCCAGCTGCAATAGGTATAACATACCAAAGCGCAACAAAAGTAGTACGACATGCTTTTGCTGTAATTATTTCCTCACGCTCATCATCTTGTGGAAATAAAAGAGGAAACATCCAAAAAGATAATTTCTTATATTTTTTCTTTTGTATTCTATAAATAATAAAAAATATTACAGCCATACTAACTAAGCCAAAAACAGGTGTAGCATCTATAGCTATCTCAAATCCCTCTGGCTTCGTACTAATAATATTAGCAAAATCCATATACGCATAAAACAATTCAATAAATGCCCAAGCAGCTAAACATGTACACACAACACTCATTACATAGGAAAGAACAACCCTATTCATCCTCTTCTCCCTCCTTATTTAAAACAAATACATCCTCCATCTTTAATTCAAATACATCACAAATCATCAGTGCTAATAACAACGATGGAACGTAATCCCCTTTTTCAATTGCTGCAATAGTTTGCCGTGTTACTCCAACTTTTTCAGCTAATACGCTTTGCGTGAAGTTAAAACGAGCTCTTAGCTCCTTCACTCTATTAAAAATGGACAAATTTACCACCTCTTACCACTATTGTATGCTAAACTTTACAAAATGTAAACCCAACTTAACATTTATTTTGTAAAAAAATCCAACTTTACAATGTGTAAAGTTGGATTTCACTTCAAATTATAAGATTACAACACGAACTTGTTTTCTACCCCAAGCACTAGAAGATGCTTTATCTGGCATTAATACATCGATTCTATGGCCTTTAATCGCACCACCAGTATCGCCTGCAATTGCCGTTCCATAACCTTCAACATATACACGAGAACCTAGCGGGATAACTCTTGGATCTACAGCAATTAACTTCATTCCTGGGTTTGCAGTTAAATCATGTCCCATTGCTGAATACACATGTTCACCTGGTTTGTAACCATTTTCCAATGGATCAGCTGTATAAGCAGTCGCTTCTACATAAATTTCACGCCCACCTTGTCCTGGCTTTGGACTAGGTGTTGGTGTTGGCTCTGGTTTTGGCTCTGGTTTTGGCTCTGGTTTTGGAGCTGGAGTTGGAGCTGGAGCTGGAGCTGGAGCCGGCTCTGGTTTATTTACAGCAGGTTCAGTTGGTTTTGATTCTGGCTTTGAAGCAGCTGTTTTTTCTGCTTCCGCTGCTGCTCTTGCTCTTTCCTCTTCTTCCCTTGCAGCTTTTGCTTCAGCTTCTGCTTTTGCACGAGCTTCTTCTGCTAATCTTGCTGCTTCTTGCTCACGAGCAATTGTTTCTTGTACTGCTTTCATGTTTGATTCAATTTTTGTTTTTTCTTGTTCAGCTAAATTAATTTGTCCTGCAATTTGACTATATTTTTCCTGCACAGCTTGTAAGTTTTCTTGACGTTTTTTCAAGTTTTCTTGTAAATTTGCTTGCGCTTTTGCTAATTTTTGTTTATCTACTTCTAAAGATGCCTCTTTTTCATCAATTGCTTTTTTGTCTTCTTCAATTTGACGAAGATCTTGTTCTTGAAGACGTAAAATCTCTTTATCCGCATCTAAAATTGTGGATACTGCGTTCATACGTTGTAAGAAATCAGCAAAATTCTTTGATTCTACTACAACTTCGACTACTAAACTCGTGTTTGAGCTATTTTGAACAGAAACCATACGTTTTTTCATAATATCTTTACGAGCAAGTACTTTATCTTCTAAAACGATAATCTCTTTCTTTTTCTGTTCAATTTGCTTATGTGTTTCATCGATTTTACGCTGAATAGCAGCTTGTTCCTCTTTGTTTTTTGTAATTGTATCATTTAAATTATGTAGTTCACTTTCAATACCTTGTATTTCTTTATTAACAGCTTGCTTCTCTTGTTCTTTTTGCTGAATATCATTGTTATTCTGCTGCAATTGCTGCTGCATGTTGTTCAGTTTCTCGTCGTTTGACTCAGCTTTTACAGCGACTGTACTAGAAAGACCAATAATTCCTGCTAATACTAGACTACTGATTCGCTTAAAATAGTTCATAATCCGACTCCCTTCTCATACAGTTATACATGATTTATTTTACAGTTTGTTTACAAACTCATTAAATACACTTTATTTTTCATGACAAAAATAGAAAAACAAACCATAAAATGTAATAAACTCTTAACTTTTAACAACTGTTTTTCATAAAAATCTTACAAAAGCTTAGATTAGTATATTAGAAACAACAGATTACACGACATTAAATACATTGTCAAATCTTGTAGGAACTTTACTAATACAAAATTAGTCTTTTGACAGTGTATGACAACCTGCTACAAATTATATTAATCCAAATTAAAAAACTGACATAATCCCTTTCTTTTAGGCGGGAGAGAGCATCCAGTCATGCATAGAAACCGGCAGATTCTTTCCTTCCTCTATTACCCAGCTGAAAAAGAAAAAGAAAACGAGTGCAGGTCATTTTTTCTTCTTCGTAGCAGCGACCTACATATTGAAAAATTGAAATAGATTTATATAGTTTAACTCTCATTGTTCTTTACATTTGATGGCAAATTTTTATTTTTTTTGATTTCTCATCAATTTGAAATTATTCTTTTGTTATAATAGACAAGTTATCTTTTTTAGAGAACTATAACAAGACGGAAACAATGGAACAATTTTATTATATTTTAAAATATTTCTCCTTCTATCGTGTCATCGTGGGTGTACTTACTACTATTTCCTATAAGAACGAAAGAGCGGTCCTATTACTAGGACCGCTCTTTTTTATAAAGTGAAGCTTGAATCTGCGGGGCTCCATCCACCACCTAACTTCTTTCATTTCGCTAAATTTTGAGGCACGAGTGTTACTGTTCGTAAATAGCGAAATAAAAAATTTGTCGTCTTCCTTTTATTTACTTTTAATTTTCAGAATAGTATAATATTTAATGTGTCACGCATTACTAAATCAATTACGAACGAGATGGATCTATATCGCAAACATACCCTAACCTCGTAAGAATAACAAGGAGGGATTGCACATGTTATGACTGAGACAGGATATTCACTCTAATTTCTTATTAATAATACAAAAGGGGTGCAATCATGTTTATTGTTACAAAACTCATTCATATTAAACTTGGTTATGAAACTAAAATTATACATTCTCTAAAGCAGTACTACCCAAATTCTGGATCTTGTGGATTTATTAATCTAGAATTTTCCCGTATGAAACGGACCCAATATGGGAACGAGTATATGATTCGTATGTTATGGAAAACACAACAAGATTATCGCGAGTGGATTTCTCAAAAAAAGGAAAACACAACTTTGACATGGAAGCAACAATTCCAAAGCTACATCCTTTCTTCAAAATCAAATGCTACGCATGCCAAATACTCGAACTAAGAAGAGCCTTCTGCAAAATTGCAGTAAGGCTCTTCTTTACCTATCCTACTCTCCACCAACCACTTATTTATCACGCTTACCTATCGAAGTTATTCGGTCTCTAAAAATAAAATTTGCTTTTACATTTTATTAAGATTATAATAGAACCCGAATTTTTCGAAAGGAGCCACATTTTGACAGCTTATTTATTTCCAATTAAAACAGCATTTATTATATTTCCATTTCTAGCAATGATTCTATTGATTCCATTTTTAATATTTAATTACAGAAAATATGGTTATTTAAATAAATGGCGTTCATTTATTTTATACTCTTTACTTCTGTACCTATTAAACGCTTATTTTCTTGTCATCTTACCGCTGCCACAAACTTATGATACATGTAGCTTGCAGCCAGCTAACACACAGCACGTTCAGCTTGCACCATTTTATTTCATTCAAGAAATTAGTAATCATACAGCAGCAATATTGGCAAAGCCTACCACCTATTTCTACTTATTAAAAGAATCTGCCTTTTTACAGGTCGCATTTAATGCCCTGTTAACGATTCCATTCGGCATATATTTACGTTACTATTTCCGTCTTGGTTTTTTACAAACGATCTTCTTTTCACTTTGTCTCTCACTATTTTTTGAAGTGACACAAGTAACTGGATTGTACGGTATATATAATTGTGCGTATCGTTTATTTGATGTCGACGATCTATTTTTAAATACACTAGGAGGAGCAGTGGGTTATTTCATTGCACCGGTATTCACGTACTTCCTTCCTAAATCAAATGAATTAGATGCACATGTCGATTTAGCTACGAAACCTGTTGGATTTATTCGCCGCCTAATCGCACTGCAAATTGATTGGATTTTCTTATCCATTGTTGTACCAGTTATAAAAAATAAAGGGAATTCTATTTTCATTTCTAGTATCCAGTCTTATACCAATCTATATGAACTTATTTTCACCATATGTGCGGTCTTTATTTATTTCATCGTCATTCCGTATTTAACGAACGGAAAAACAATTGGTAAAGCGTTGCTTCGTATTCACATAAAAGGTAAAAATGAGCGCATTACCATTAAAGAATTATTTATTCGTTACGGCCTGTTCTATTTTGTTTTAGGTGGAATGAACTATATTCTCTCTAGTAGTTCCATATTGAATCAGACTAATCCATTAACTATGCTCATTATATTACTGTTTATGTTCTCAATTAATGGTCTCTTCATTATACATGTCCTATTACATGTATTTAGTCGAGATAAATTATTATTTTATGAGCATATAAGCCATACAAGAAATGCAATCACATTCAAAATAGCTGACAAATAATTGTCAGCTTTTTTCTTAAATAGAAAACATTTTTGACAAATACGGATTTAAAAACATCCCCATTGAATCTATCTCTCTTCTAACTTCCAAGAAAGAGTTTAACTTAGGATAAACGAGTTGTAATTGTTCATATCCCATTGTATGCATTTTTCCCCAATGCGGACGTCCTTCATACTTTTGAAAAATATGTTCTATCGCTGTAAAGTACGCAGCATATTTCATACCTTTATACATATGCACAGCAATATAAGCTGAATCTCTTTCATATGCGGGGCTTAACCATATATCATCTCCTCGTACATAACGACATTCAATGGGGAAATGCACGTGAAACCTCTTTTCTTGAATGTGATTATGAATCTCTTCTACTACTTTTTTCATATGCTGAGCAGGGATGCTGTACTCCATTTCATAAAAAGGAACATTACGAGAGGTTGCGAACACTTGATAACTCGGTCCAATTGTTTTCGCATTCGGTACTGCCTTTGCTGACAACCTACTAACCCCTTTACTTATAGAAGGAATCAGCTTGCATCCTTTAGATAATAATGAAAAAGCTATATTTTCAAGTAGCTCTGTCTTTAACTTATGCCACTTCAAATCCATACCTTTAACTGTCGTTTCATTTGTAATTTTCACTTGGACATCATCTGAATACGGAAACACAAAAAATTCAAAATGACGATGTTGTTTATATTCTTCCAGTCTGTTCATTACAGTAGAAAACGATTCCTTTTTGCTTTCATAGATAAGTGAATAAGCTGGGATGACTTTTAATTTCACTTTTACAATAATCCCAAGCATACCGAGCGATAACTGAAATGCTTTCCAAAATTCAAGATGATCTTTCTCAGAACAAACAATCATTTCACCCGAGGCAAGAACAGCGGTAATTTCCACAACTTGCGTCGCTAAACTTCCAAATGTAATCCCTGTTCCATGTGTTCCTGTGCTAATAGCCCCTGCAATAGATTGTGAATCAATATCTCCTAAATTTTCTTGCGCATAGCCTTTTTCTTGTAATATTCGTCCTAAATCAGACAATTTTGTTCCAGCCCATACCTCCACTATTAATGATTGTGAATCCACACTCAAAATTCCTTTTAGTTCATCTAGCGAAAGAAGAATTTCCTCTGTTTGAGCAAGCGGTGTAAATGAATGACCTGAACCAACAACACGAATTCTCTTTCCCTTTTCTTTTGCAAAATTCACCGCTTCAGTTACATCTTGTATACTTTTTGGATACATCGTATATTGCGGAGTACCTTCTACATTTCCTGTCCAATTTCTCCATTTCTTCCCTGTTACAGAAAACATTGATCATCCCCCCGATAAGTTGAATACTCTCCTACTATTTTTCCCTTTCCGACGCGATGTAACGATGAAAAGCGCTCGCACAATTCACCAGCTTTACTATGACGAAACAATATGAAATCTCCAACCGTCATATGCTCTGAACCATCATAATAAACAGGTGTTTGCACTTCGCCAGCTCCTTCTAAAGCTAACAACTTTGCCCCGCTTGGTTCCCAAATCATAGGTTCTTTATCTTTTCCAACTGCTCCTGAAGCAATATATCCACCACCTAGACAAGTATATATATGAGGTTCCGGTTGTCTAACAATCGGCAAAGCAAAACCAACAGCTGGTTCAAATCTAATATCTTTATAATAATCAAAGAGTTTAGGAGAGTAGAAAGCAGAGCCTATTGTAATCTCTGTGACAGATTCATCTTGTATTGTCGTTTTTATACTTCCTGTGCCTCCTCCGTTTACAAAACGAAGTATAATTCCTTTTTCTTGCAATACTCGTACAATGCTCTGTCTTCGTTTCATCACTTCAAATGCAGATCTTCTTTTTAAATAAGAAACAACTTTATTTTTGAATCCTTGTTTTGGTACACGATCTCCTACCCCTGCAATCTGTGCTTCATATCCCATCAAGCCATCTATTTGTAAAAATGAAGATTTTGTAATCTTTTCTACCCTCTCTACAACTTCAGATACCTTTCGTAACGGAGAGCGTCTCACACCAAAATGAAGACCAAAAAAACGACTACTCATATCAATGTCAAAACATATTCGAAACCATCCACCTGTCTGCATTGCAATTCTTTCTAAATAAACAATATGTGCCTCACAATCTACCATACACGTAATAGAAAACCCTTGTTTTGTAAGCAAAC
Organism: Bacillus sp. XF8; assembly: GCF_017498755.1. Taxonomy (NCBI): domain Bacteria; kingdom Bacillati; phylum Bacillota; class Bacilli; order Caryophanales; family Bacillaceae; genus Bacillus; species Bacillus sp. XF8. The sequence continues at coordinate 46,521 of NZ_JAGDQK010000013.1, forward strand.
TAATTTCTTGCAATGCTTGTTCATCATATACAGGGTATCCAAGCAACAAATCATTAAAGCCTTGTTTTATTAGGAATAGCACTTCTCGTGGTGAAAAACACATAATGCCTTGAAAACAGCTATTAGAAGCTAAAATTCGCTTCATGACCGGAACAGATCGTAACGATTTACTTGCAATACGGACTTTCTTTCCTTCACACAATTGAACAATCGATTGAATATTTCTTTCTAGTACTTCTTCATCAAGAAATGCACATGGTAAGGGAACCTTCTGAAATATGTTACGCTCCACACTTTCCTCTCTCCTTCCATATATGTCTTATACATATTGGAAAGAAACTCATATTTTCCTGTATCTAAACACAAAAAAGTTTCTTCTTTACGAAGAAACTTTTTTAATTATTTCATAGAAATAGTTGCCTCTACTGGATAATGATCGGAATAATCATTATCCGTATATGTTTTCAGCCAAGAACTAACCGACCATTCTAGTGATTTCCATATGTATCAAACCATAGCTGAATATATCCAGCTGTTACACGCTGTGCTTCCACTAAACGCTTTCCTGTTGCTGGTGTAACTTCTGCACGCCATTTATCAGCATATTCTTGCGATACAGCTGCCCACACGAACCAATCTTTTGTAGTATCATTTACAATGCCAGCATAATCTTGCTTGGCAGCTACAGCCGCTCCATGAATCCAATCTTCAGGATTTGTGCCTTTCCAATTCCAATATCCATTCCCATCAGTCGCTTTATAATTGTCTTTTATTGTATCTACAAAATTTTCATACTTGGAGTGAAAACCTTGTGGATAAGAAAGGTTGGTAAAGTTCGCTGCATGCATCGGTTGATTGACATCTCCTAAGTAATGAAGTGATAAACCTAAATAGAAGAATGCTTGTTTCATCTCTTGCTTTTGATAAGATTCACCAGCAAGTTTAAAGTATTTAGCACCAGTTTCTTTTGCCTGCTTAGCAAAAGGAATATATGTCTTCCCTGAATCAGGATCATAGAAATGAGAAGCGAATGTACTATTATCATAGTAAGGGTTTTCATAATCAGCAGCGTAGATCCCATTCTCTAACTCTGTACGCCATTCATTTAATAGTGCTACCTCATCTTGTTTTACAATCGTTGTATTACGAGACATGATATCAATCGCACGATTAACAATCCATAAATGGGAGTTTACACCCTCTGTATGTTTATCTTCAGCAGACCAATATTGAATTACTCTTATCTTATTTCCGCCCTCATTTTCATGTGCAAATGCTACACTTTGTAAGGGCGCTACTAACGTAATAGCTGCAGCTAAGGCTATTACTTTCTTTTTCATATGAAAACCTCCGTTTATATTTAATTTACTTTGAATATGTAATTCAGGTCATATTGTTAACCTATGATTAAAATATCCTACCTTTCTACTCATTTCTATTGAGAAAATAAATTATGCAAATGTTCATATCATTATAATTCTATGGATGATATGATTTATTTGCATTGTAGTAAACGCATATTAATTTTCTGAAAAGAAACAGCTAAAATATTGTAAACAATAAAGCATACAACTCTCCCTTTATACTCAAGCTAATTTTTCACAGGGAAGTCTAGCACCTTTCTATGCATAAAAAAAGTAGCCTCCTTCTATTTCTAGAAAAAGACTACTTTCTTCTATATTATATATTATTTAGGTGAAACAAGAATTTTCACTTGATTTTTATCTTTTACGAGCGCTTCAAATCCTTCTTCTACAACTTGATCCACTGTAATTTTTTTCGTAATTAATTTCTCTGCTTGAATTTGACCAGAGCTAATTAATTTAATAACAGATGGGAAGATGTGACGGTATCCAAGAATACCAACCAGTTCTTTTTCTTTTAATACTAAGTTGTTTGGAGTGATTTTTGCGTCTTTTTCCCATACGCTGACAATCACTGTTTGTCCTTCAAAGCTTGTACTTTCAATTGCTTGACGAAGTACAACTTCAACACCAGTTACTTCGAAACTAACATTTACACCTAAACCATTTGTTAAGTTACGAATTTCTGCTAGCACATCTTGCTCTGCTGGATTTAATACGTAATCAGCGCCTGCTAATTTTGCTAACTCTTGACGTTCTTTAGAAAGTTCAACTGCAATAACAGGTGTTGCACCTGCTGCTTTAGCAGCTTGGATAACAAGAAGTCCGATTGGGCCACAGCCAAATACCGCTACAGCTTCGCCTTCTTTTAATTTACTTTGACGCACTGCATGAACTGCAACTGCTGCTGGTTCTACAAGTGCTCCTTGTTCATAAGTCATTTCATCTGGGATATGGTGAACCATATCTGCTGGTACTACAGTATATTCAGAGAAGCCTCCTCCATCGCCACCAAGACCATGGAAAACAAGTTGTTCACAAACGTTATAATGACCATGTTTACAAGCTTCACATTTACCACAAGAATAAATAGGTTCTACAACAACGCGGTCCCCTACTTTATGATTTGTAACACCTTCACCGATTTCAACAACTTCACCACTAAACTCATGACCTAAAATAACAGGTGCTTTCACATGTGTTAGTGGATGTTCTTCTGTTGGAATAAAAATAGGTCCTGCTAAATATTCATGTAAATCTGTTCCACAAATACCACACCATTTAATTTTGATTTTCACTGCTCCTGGTCGTACAGTTGGTTCTGGAACTTCTTCTACTCTTACATCACGTTGATTATGCCAAAGTAATGCTTTCATTTTATGCATCCCTCTCTATGTATATATACTTAACCTGGTGAAGTTTACCAATCTATTATAGTACTTCTATCCATATATTTCAAAAAAATAATCTGAATTTCACTAAATTTTAACAGAAAAGTTCACTTTTTTGTCACTTTGTACTTTTTTCCACATCTGTTAATTCAATTTCATTGCAGGGGAAATTCGCATTATGCCATAATAGCAGAGGAGAGGTGAACATCGCTTGAAATATTTCATTTATTTTATTGTTATAGTAGCGTTTTTAGATACATTTTCACAATTACCTATTATGAGTACTTACGCGCAAAGCCTCGGAGGAACTCCTCTTATTATCGGTCTTGTTGTAGGAATGTACTCGTTTGCCAATATGATTGGCAATATTATCGCAGGTGCATCTGTTGATAAATTTGGAGCAAAGAAAGTACTCTATATAAGTATGGGAATTACGAGTCTCATAGTATTATTGTATACCGTTGTTCAGAGCGGCGAACAATTACTTATCGTTCGCTTTTTACACGGATTTAGTGATGGCTTCTTAATCCCTGCAGCCTTTACTTTCCTATCTAAACAAACGAAATCTACAAAACAAGGAAAAGCAATGGCACTATCTGGTGCCGCTGTCGGAACAGCTGCTATCGTCGGCCCTGCTTTCAGTGGAATTATGAAAGCAACTGCAGGTGTAGAATGGGTCTTTGTGACTATTTCTATCTTAATGGTATTCGGTACAATCGTATCCCTTTTCTTGTTACCAAACAATGTGACTAGAAAAGATACTTCACGGACTCAAATGATGAACAAAGAAGATATGATAGGATTACTAAAATCCGAACCATTATTACAAGCATATATTGGTGCTTTTACATTAATGTTTTCACAAGGAATCGTCACATATATGTTACCCGTAAAAGTAGAAGCATTGGCACTCAAAGCATCCACAACAGGCATGATGCTAAGTGTATTTGGGATCACTGCCATCCTCTTCTTCTTGCTACCAACAAATCGTATTTATGATCGCTTTGACCGTTCAAAAATGATGCTAATCGGTATTGCAGTTATGGCACTTGCCTTATCATTACTTGGTATATTTACAACAAAAGGAATGCTCTTTGTTGTTATGATGATTTACGGAATTGGATTCGCCATCCTCTTCCCATCTATTAATGCTTTACTTGTTGAAAATACAACTGAAGATAAACGCGGGAAGGCATTCGGATTATTTTACGCATTCTTCTCATTAGGCGTTGTCGCTGGATCCTTTACAGTTGGAGCAATCGGAGCATCACCTAGCGTAAGCTTTGTAATTGGAACTGCATGCTTACTAACATTTGCTTCCATGATTTATGTGAGAGGAAAAGTAAAAAAGACAATGATGGGTTAGATTCCATCATTGTCTTTTTATTTTTAGGTAACTTATTTACTGAAAGCACTTTGTATCAAGGACATATGCTGTAGCATATCCATTCGCCTTATGTATCCGTATATATCAAATATCTCAATATATATTACCTTCTATTTCTATTCCTCTTCTATCTCTATCACCTGTGTTCCAGCAATAAAATCATGAATTGCTCTTTTATCCTCACGTAAACCTACCATAAATGCACTTATAATAAATCCAATTCCTAATGTAAGAGTATATACAATTACAGCTATCAAATGACGCTTACATGTAGTCCATAATGTAATTTTTTCTCCATCTATACGAATAATTTGGATTTCTATCACTCTCTTTCCTACTGTGAATCCTAGCCATATAGCAGGTACAATTAGGAAATATAAAAAGTGTAAAATATTTACTATCATTTCCGTATGAGACTTCGATACATATAAAATTAACAAAATAGTATAAATAGGAACAAACAGTAACCCATCAACAAGACAGGCTAAAAATCTCTTCCCAAATCCTGCTGCTTCCTTTTCATACATGTTGCTCCCTCTCCTTTTGAAACCATCTCCTCTTTATAAGTAAAAGTTTTCTGGATGTTTAATCTTAAATATAACCGACCTTATCTCTATATACAATCACTCTCCTATCATTTCTAATAGAAATTGAATAACCATTACATATACCTCGACAATTTCCTTGGAAATATTTCTTTTCCCTACAGCATTTGATAGACCTACTTTTCAAAATCTTTATAACGTGGTATTAGGTAATTTTAGCTCTTGAAAATTCAAAATATTGGTTATACAGTTAAATTATCCAAAAATACACTCTATATAACGTAAGTGCAACCATAAGTTTACAAAATGCATTTCTCAGAAGATAGAATAGAGAGCAATATTTACATACAATTTAGTTATCAAAACAAAGTGGGTTATATATATGGCGTTTGGTGAGAAGCTTTTTAAGTTAAGAAAAGAAAATGGCCTTTCTCAAGAGGCATTAGCTGAAAAATTAAACACTACAAGACAGGCTATTAGTAAATGGGAAAATGGGCAGGGGTTTCCTGAAACTGAAAAACTTCTAATGATTGGAAATATTTTCGGGGTATCTGTTGATTATTTGTTAAAAGATACGATTGAACAAAGCCATGAAAATGAACCAGGATATTATGTAAGTAGAGAAATGGCAGAAGGGTACTTGTTAAATGAACAAAAAATTTCTAAATATATTGCTTTAGGGTTTAGCCTACTTATTTTATCTACCGTACCATATTTGATTTTTAAACAGGATCCAGCAATTTATACATTCCTTATCATTATTATTGCTGTCCTTGGTATTGGAACTATTTTGGGATGTGTATCTATAGAAGATAATAGATATAAAATACTAAAAAAAGAAGTATTAATATTTGACCAAAACTTTCTTAAAGAGTTGACAGCGAGGTATGAAATTATTAAGAGGAAGTATACTCCAGTAATGATAGTTGGAGTTTGTTCAATTGTAGCGGGTGGAATACCGTTTTTGTTAGAAAGAAAAATATAACTTCAGGATTTTTAGTACCGTATTATCCGTTTTTTGTAGCTTTAATTGCTGTTGGTGTCTACATTTTCATTCGCACAGCAGGAATATTAGAAACATATAAACTTCTGGTGGAAAATGAAGAACATAGTAATCGCTTATTTTTTAAACTTAGAAAGAAAGTGAGAAAAATGGTGAATGATTTTTAACAGTACCACACCATTCAACTAAAAAACTCATGAGCTTTTCTATATGATAAAAAATCACAACCCAAACAAGTGAGTTGTGATTTTTTATTATATTTATTTTCCTTGTGTTTTCTCCCAATCCGCTAAAAACTTCTCAATCCCTTGATCTGTTAACGGATGTTTCACTAATGCTCCAATTACATTCGCTGGGATTGTTGCGATATGTGCACCGTTTAATGCTGCGTCTGTTACGTGAACACTATGACGTACAGATGCTGCAATAATTTCTGTTTCAATACCGTGAATTGCAAAGATCTCAGCAATTTGGCGAATTAAATCTATACCGTTATGACCGATATCATCTAAACGACCTAAGAATGGAGATACATATGTTGCTCCAGCGCGCGCTGCAAGTAATGCTTGTACTGCTGAGAATACTAACGTAACGTTTGTACGAATTCCTAAATCAGAGAATGCTTTTACTGCTTTTAATCCTTCTTTTGTCATTGGAACTTTTACAACAACGTTTGGAGCGATTTTTGCTAATTCTTTTCCTTCTTCAATCATCTTATCTGCTTCTAAGCTAATTACTTCTGCACTTACAGGTCCTTCTACAACGCTGCAAATTTCACGAATACGCTCATGGAAATCTACGCCTTCTTTTGCTACAAGTGATGGATTTGTTGTAACGCCTGCTAATACGCCTAGTTCATTTGCCTCTTTAATTTCATTAATGTTTGCTGTATCAATAAAGAATTTCATTTGTTATTCTTCCTTCCTAATTTTCATTTTATATTTATTTTTTCTTAATAAGCTCTAATTCAATCGGAATGAATTTTTCCACTTTTTTACCTTGCTTCACCTGTTTTGCTGTTTCCATCGCCTTCTCCCCGATTAATTCCGGTTTTTGTGCAACAGTTGCTGCCATACGTCCATCATTAACCGCTTTCACAGCATCGTCTGTTGCATCAAATCCAACAACAACGACATCTGTCTTCCCAGCAGATTTTAATGCCTCAAGCGCACCTAATGCCATTTCATCGTTATGAGCAAATACTGCTTTTATATCATTATTTGCCTGTAATATGTTTTCCATAACTGATAATCCTTTGGCACGGTCAAAGTCAGCAGCTTGCTTTGCAACTACTTTTAACCCTTTATCCGCAACTTTATGGAATCCTTTCCCGCGCTCACGAGCAGCGGATGATCCAGGAATCCCTTCTAACTCAGCAACATTTGCTCCTTCACCAACAAGTTCACGAATGTATTCCCCTGCCATATTTCCACCTTCAACATTATCGGAAGCAATATGAGAAACAACTTTCCCTGAGTTTGCAACGCGGTCTACTGTAATAACAGGAATATTCGCCGCATTGGCCGCACTTACCGCTGAGGCAACCGCATCTGAATCTGTTGGATTAATAACAACTACGTCAACGCCTTTTTGAATTAAGTCTTCGACATCGTTCGTTTGCTTCGCGGCATCGTTTTGTGCATCAACAGCAATCAGCTCAATACCAGTATCTTTCGCTTTTTTTTCTGCACCTTTTTTCAACGTAACGAAAAATGGATTGTTTAAAGTGGAAACAGAAAATCCAACTTTAATAGTTTTATTTCGACCTTTATCGCTAGAATCCTTCGCCCATTCCGGTGGTTCCATTGAACAACCAGCAGTGATTACCATTATGAATGCAACGAGTACAAGCAACCATTTTTTCATGAATTGTCCCTCCATTATGCTTCTTTTCGACGATCAATTAGTACAGCAAGTAAGATAACAAGCCCTTTTACAACTTGTTGGAAGAAAGATGATACTCCTAATAAATTTAGGCCGTTATTTAGTACACCGATAATCAGTACACCGATAAATGTACCGACAATCCAACCTCTTCCGCCAGAAAGACTTGTTCCTCCTAATACAACTGCAGCAATTGCATCTAATTCGTAAGAAGAACCAGCAGTTGGCTGTGCAGAATCTAAGCGTGATGTTAACACAATACCTGCAAGCGCTGCCAAAATTCCAGAAAGACCATAAATCATTACTTTTATTTTCGTTACATTAATCCCTGATAACGCTGCGGCCTCTTCATTCCCACCGATTGCAAATGTACGGCGCCCAAACGTCGTTTTCTTTAAAATAAAGTACAATACAGCAAAAGCAATCATCATCGTTACAGCTGGTACAGGAATACCAAGGAAGTAACCACGGCCAAACATTTGAAACATTAAATGATCACCAAGACCTGTGATCGGACGTCCGTCCATGTAAACAAGTGTGAGCCCGCGAAAAATAGTCATTGTTGCTAATGTTGCAATAAATGGTGCCACTTTTCCTTTTGCAATGATGATACCGTTTACAATCCCCATTACAAGACCTGCTAATAATCCAACTGCCATTGCAAGGAACGGATCCATGCCACTTGCCATCATTCCAGCAACAAGTGCACTTGATAATGCTAAAATAGAACCTACCGATAAGTCAATACCCCCTGTTAAAATAACGAAGGTCATTCCAAATGCAATGAGTGCATTAATCGATACTTGGCGCAAAATATTAAATAAATTTGGAATTTCAATAAACGCTGGATTTAATGCCGTAATGACTACAATGATAAGCACCAATCCAATTAAAGAACCAAGTTGTTGCAATACATTCCCCTTTTTAGTCATAACTTATTCTCCCCCTGTAGCTAATGCCATAATGGACTCTTGTGTTGCTTTATCTTTTTCTAAAATACCGCCGACTTTCCCTTCATGAATAACAAGGACACGATCGCTCATTCCTAACACTTCGGGCAGTTCGGATGAAACCATAATAACGGCATCCCCTTGATTTGTAAGCTTGTTCATAATAGAGTAAATTTCTTTTTTAGCACCAACATCAACCCCTCGCGTTGGTTCATCTAAAATTAATAACTGCGGATGAATCCCAAGCCATTTCGCAATTACAACCTTTTGCTGATTCCCACCAGAAAGCGATTTGACTGGTTGTTCCCCATTTGCCGCTTTTACATTAAGAAGTTTCATCATATCGGCTGCAAACTGCTCTTCTGTTCCTTTATCCATTACACTACCTTTTGAAAGACTTTCTAAGTTTGGCAATGCTAAATTTTCACGAATTGAAAAGTCTAATACAAGTCCTTCTGATTTTCGATCCTCAGTGATAAAAGCAATTCGTTGCCGTATTGCATCGATCGGACTATCAATCTTCACTTCTTTACCGTTTATCAATATTTGTCCTGAGTCTAATGGTTCATATCCAAAAATTGCTTTCATAATATCGGTACGACCAGCACCCATTAATCCGGCAACTCCAAGAATTTCACCTTTTCTAACTTGAAACGAAATATTTTCAAACTTCCCTTTTTTCGTTCCGTTACGCATTTCAAAAATAACTTCTCCGATCTTCGCACTACGCTCCGGATAACGCTCACCAATGCTGCGACCAACCATCATACTCACCACTTCATCAAATGACGTTTCAGGAATTAACCTCGTTCCTACATATTCTCCATCACGTAAAATCGTAATAGCATCACAGATTGAAAAAATTTCTTCCATACGATGTGAAATGTAAACGAAAGATACACCTTCTTTACGTAATTTATTAATAACCGTAAAGAGCGTTTCAATTTCGCGATCGGTTAAGGCAGCTGTCGGCTCGTCCATAATAATAACACTTGCATTTGTCATTAAAGCCTTACCAATTTCAATAATTTGCTGTTGTCCGACTGATAGTTCCCCAGCGAGCATAGCCCCTTTTACGTGAAGCCCAAGACTTGCTAATTGCTGCTGCGCGATTGCATTCATTTGACGCGTACGCAGAATGCCTGTTTTCCCATACATAAGCTCTTTTCCAAGAAACATATTTTCAGCAACTGTTAAATTCGGTAGTATGTTCAGTTCTTGATGAATAAAAGCAATCCCATACTCTTCTGCTTCTTTCGCGTTTTTAAATGTCCGTTCTTGCCCATCAATCGTGACTTGACCACCATCTCTCGTATATACACCTGTTAAAATTTTCATGAGCGTTGATTTACCCGCTCCATTTTCCCCCATCAGTGCATGGACTTCTCCTGTTTCAATACGAAACTGTGCGTTCTTCAAAACAGGATTACCATTGAACGCTTTTGAAATGTTTTTCATTTCAATACGCATTCTCATCACATCCCTTTATTAAAAAATCACGCCTGCGTGTAAAATAACATTCGCATATGGCGTTGCTTCTCCTGTACGAATAATTGCCTTCGCCTGTTTTGTATGTTCTTTAAACTGCTCATGAGACACGTATTCAAAAGCAGCATCTTTTAAACGCAGCTCAACTTCTTTGTTTACTTCTGCGTTATTCATCGTAATCTCTTCTGCTAATGTTAATTTTTCAATTGCCATGTCATCTATCACAACTTGTAATACATCTAGAAAAGATGGTTTTCCAAGCTCTACTGCTAAATCAATTCGTTTCACGCCATCAGGAATTGGTAAGCCACAATCAGCAAGAACAATTGTATCCGTGTGCCCAAGTGAGGCAAGTACTGCAGCGATTTCACTATTTAATACACCATGCTTTTTCATCCTACGATCACCTGCACCTCTCGCAATCTTTCCCTTGTTGGCATACCGCCTTGTGCTCCAAGTTTTGTTACAGAAAGACCACCAGCAATATTTGCAAAACGAATTGCTTTTTGTAATGTTTCTCCTTCAGAAAGTGCAACTGCTAATGCACCATTAAATGTGTCACCAGCTCCTGTCGTATCCACTACTTCTACAGAAATACTTGGAACATGAACAATTTCTGTACCATTATGGAAGCGAACGCCTTTGCTACCTTCTGTCATCAATAACTTATTTGGGTATTTCGCAAGTAACTCTTCAATTGGTGACGTAAAATCATCTAATACAATGCGGCATTCATGCTCATTCGGTGTAATATACGTCGCCTTTTCCAAAATATCTGCTGGCAACACTTGTGCTGGAGCTGGGTTTAACATAACTGGAATTTTATGCTCCTCACAAATAGCAAGAACGTACTTCACTGTTTCAAGTGGAATTTCCAGTTGAAGGACAACCATATCCGCTTTTACAAGAAGGTCTTTCGCACGATCTACAATTTGTTCATTCACAAGACGATTTGCGCCTTGGACAACGACAATACTGTTATCTTCTTCCGCTAAAACAATATGAGCAATTCCTGTTGTTTCGTCTGTAACCGGTACCACATAGTCAATAAAAATACGTTCATTCTCTAAATTATTTCTAACTACTTTACCATAACCATCATTTCCAACAGCTCCAACCATTGCTACATTCGCACCTAGTCTAGCTGCAGCAACAGCTTGGTTAGCTCCCTTTCCTCCTGGTACTGTGTGAAATGCTTCTCCAATCACCGTTTCTCCTGCTTTTGGCCGTTTTTGTGAAACGGCTACTAAGTCCATTGAAATACTGCCTACTACTGCAATGTTTGGCATATATCTCATCTCCTTACCTCGTTGTATTTCGTTCTATAATTTTAATCGGTAAACGATAATGTTCTGTTTCTAATGATTTTCCTTCCATCTGCTCTAACAATACCTCCGTTGCAATGCGTCCCATTTCATAAATAGGCTGCGCAACTGTTGTAAGAGATGGGTACATCATTTCTGTTAATGAAATACCATCAAATCCAATGATTTGCAAATCATCTGGAATGGAAATTCCCTTTTGTAGCGCCGCTTTGACTGCACCAATTGCAATCAAATCATTTCCAGCTACAATACCATCAATATACGGATGTTCTTCTAATAATTCCATTGCCACACGTTCGCTATCTGCTGGATCAAACGTACTCTCTGCGATCATATAAGAAAGTCCATATTGTGTAATAACATCTACAAAGCCTTCAAAACGCTCATTTGCTGTACTCACGTCACGCGGACCACGAATATGTGCAATATGTTTGCAACCTTTTTCTAACAATAACTTTGTCGCTTCTTGAATTCCTGCATAGTTATCTGCATATACGGTTGGAATACGTTCATTGAACATGCGGTCAATTGCCACGACTGGTACAGATAAGTTCATGTAATTCATGCTGTTTTGTGGATTCGTTGCTACAATAAAGCCATCTACATTATTTTGTTTAAGCACATCAATGTACTGCTTTTCTTTTTCTAAACTTTCATCAGAATTACACAGTACAACTGTATATCCTTGCTTATGTGCTACATCCTCTACGGCACGCGCAACTTCTGGAAAGAATGGATTCACGATATTTGGAACAACCAAACCAATTAAATGAGATTTTTTATTATATAAAGAACGTGCTACTGTACTAGGTTTGTAATCCAGCAGTTCAATTGCTCGCTCTACTTTTTTTAACGTATCTTCGTGAACATATCCATTCTTATTTAACACCCTGGAAACGGTCGCAACAGATACTCCCGCTAATTTCGCAACGTCTTTAATTGTACTCATTTTTTCCCTCTCCATTCCATGTAACCGTTTACAGAAAATAATATAACTCATTTACAAAAATACGTCAATCATTTATAACAAAAAAACTTACATGTTATACTCTATAAAAAAAGCATCGCCATAAGGCGATGCTTTTTCCTATTATGAATACGATACGTTTGTATCTTTGTCTTCTACAGCCGGCTCTTCTGCGCCTTTTTTACGATCAGAAAGCTTGATTTTCTGTAGGAAAATCGTAAATACAGCACCAACTACGATAAAGACTAAGCCTGTTAGGAATACACTATGAAGTGAATCTATTAAAGATGTTTTTAAAATAGGTACAATACTATTTGAAATTGCTTCTGGCATTTGTTTTAATGCTTCTGGACTAAACAGCATTGAATATAAACCTTGTGGATCTGTATGAATCATATCTTTAAACTTCGTTACCATCTGCCCTGCTTCTGCTGGGAATGTATTTAAGACAGGCACTAATTTATTTGTTAATGTTGTGCCTGAAGTATTATTCATAATAGATCCTAAAATCGTAATCCCGAATGTTCCCCCGATTTGACGGAAGAATTGACTAGAAGATGTAACAACCCCAAGATCTTTTTTCGGGAAGCTTTCTTGCAATGCTAATGTTAATGTTGGCATTACAAGCCCCATTCCTAAACCAATAATACTCATATAAGAAGTTGCAACAAGCTTACTTGTATGCATATCCATTGTTGTTAACAGCCAAAAACCACCAGCCATAATGAGCATCCCTGTAATAATTTGTGGTTTCACGCCAACCTTTAATACGAGCTGACCACCAATAATACTCATCACAATCATCGTAATCATCATTGGTGTCATAATTGTTCCAGATTCAGCAGCACTTACGCCGACAATTCCTTGCATAAAGAATGGTACGAACATAATTGCTCCAAACATTCCAATACTCATAAAGAAACCAATCGCATTCAATAGTGTAAATGTACGGTTCTTAAAGAAATGCATTGGTAAAATTGGCTCTTCTGCCTTTGTTTCAATAATAACAAAACTTACGATACCAATGATAGCAAGTGCAAATAATCCAATGATTTGCCAAGAATCCCACGCATAGTCTTTCCCGCCGAATGTTAATGCAAGTAATAAACTCACAACACCGAGAATCATCGTGAAAATACCAGCAATATCAATTTTAATTGGTCCTGTTTGTTTATGTGATTTTAATCCCATTGCAATAAAGATTGTCGCTAAAACACCAACTGGTAAATTAATGTAAAATACCCATCTCCAGTTAACAGCATCAACAATCCAACCACCTACTTGCGGTCCAACTACAGATGCAAGACCGTAAAGCGCTCCGAAAATTCCTTGCCATTTCGCACGTTCTTTTCCTGTAAACATATCCCCGATAATAATCATTGCCATTGGCATCATAATACCGCCGCCAAGACCTTGAATACCGCGGAAAATAATTAATTCTGTCATACCGTTTGCCATACCACATAATGCTGAACCAACCATAAAGATAATTAATCCTGTAATATATACGTTACGGCGTCCTAATAAATCTGCTAACTTCCCTGCAATTGGTACAACTGTCGTTGATGTTAGCATATATGCTGTTGTTAACCATGTCATTAAGCTTAATCCGCCTAGTTCACCAACGATGCGCGGCATTGCTGTACCAACAATCGTTCCATCTAATGCAGCAAATAACATCGCAATTACTAGACCGATTAACAACAGCTTTCTATTTTGATTTGCTTGTTGTTCCATGTAATCTCCTCAATTCCATTTAGTTTTTCTCTTTTTTCTCAGGTGTCCCGCAAATAATTGCTCCTAGCTTTTCAATCAGGCGTAGTAAATCTTCTCTCTCCTGTAATTCTAATTGTGAAAAGTACTTTGTAATATGTTCATTGCGAGCAGTCATTGCCTTTTCTAATGTATCTTTCCCCTTCGTTGTTAACTCAATTACGACAACACGACGATCATTTTTATCATGATAACGTAGCACGAGTTCCTGATCGATTAAACGATCAATCATCACTGTAATTGCACTTGGTTTCACGTACATTTTCTTCGCCAGCTCTGTCGATCTAGATGCACCGTAATGATCTAAAATTTTCAAAATATAAAACTGCGGTGGTGTAAGTCCTGATGCTTGCAATTGTTCTAATAGCTCTGTTTGCATTTTCTTTCCTATAGAAAATGCTAGAGCCTGAATTTTATCAATATGAGTCATATCATTTTGCATATTATCCACCTCTTATTTAAATAAGAAAATATTTAACGTATTTAAATATTAAACTCCCTAATGAATTTCGTCAACATTTAATTTCATAAAAACGTTTACATTTTTGTCACAAAGTTGTATAATTTTTGTCGAAGTTAATATTGACAGTCATGGAGAATGAGAGTATACGACTATGGAGCATAGAAGGGGGACCCTTTCTATATTTCATGGTCTTTTTTGATGTTCCATGTCATCAAATGTTTTCAATAATAGAGGAGGACTTTAGGCGATGTTTCTAACTAATTTATTTAAACCTGCACCGCATACAGAACGCTTGCCTGCTGACCGCGTAGATAGCGAATACCGCAAACTGCGTTTGCAAGTGTTTTTAGGAATTTTCATTGGCTATGCAGGTTACTATCTTGTTCGCAAAAACTTTTCACTGGCAATGCCTTATCTTGTTGAACAAGGATTTAGCAAAGGAGAACTTGGAGTTATCCTTTCTGCCGTATCTATTGCATATGGCTTAAGTAAATTTATAATGGGGATTGTATCCGACCGTTGTAACCCCCGCTACTTCTTAGCAGCAGGGCTATTTTTATCCGGTATCATTAATATTATTTTTGGTTCATTCTCTTTTATTACAACGAGCATTTTATTAATGTTTGTTCTTCAATTTTTAAATGGTTGGGTACAAGGTATGGGCTGGCCTCCATGTGGTCGTACAATGGTTCATTGGTTCTCTATTAGTGAACGCGGTACAAAAATGTCCATTTGGAACGTTGCCCACAATGTTGGCGGCGGACTTATGGGACCCCTTGTTACACTAGGGCTATTCTTATTTGCTGGTAGCTGGCAAAGTATTTTCTACTTCCCAGGTATTTTTGCAATTTTAGTTGGGATCTATGTATTAATTGTAATGCGCGATACACCACAATCTTGTGGATTACCACCTATTGAAGAATATACAGGTGAATATCCTTCAGATGAAAAAGTGAAAGATCGTGAACGTGAACTTTCGGTAAAAGAAATTTTATTTACGTATGTACTGAACAACAAATTTTTATGGTACATCGCTATTGCTAACGTATTCGTATATTTCGTGCGCTACGGTGTTGTAGACTGGGCACCTACTTATTTAGTAGAAGAAAAAAGCTTTACTCATAATAGTTCTCGTACAGCATACGCTTTATACGAATTTGCTGGTATTCCAGGTACACTCCTTTGCGGATGGATGAGTGATAAATTATTTAAAGGGCGCCGTGCACCTGCTGGTATTTTATTTATGGTTGGTGTATTCATTGCCGTTCTTGTTTATTGGTTAAATCCAGCTGGCCATCCAATGATTGATAGCATTGCACTTGTTGCAATTGGTTTCTTAATTTATGGACCAGTTATGTTAATTGGATTACATGCCCTTGACTTAGCACCAAAAAAAGCTGCTGGAACAGCTGCTGGTTTAACAGGTTTCTTCGGTTACCTGGGCGGTGCTGCATTTGCTAGTGCGGCAATGGGCTTTATTGTAGATGCTTTCGGATGGAACGGTGGTTTCATTCTATTACTTGCATCTTGTGTGCTTGCGATTGTCTTCCTTGCTCTTACTTTAAATACAGGATCATCAAAATCTCAGCAAGCATAAAGTGAAACTTTACTCAGTGGGAACAACAGCTGAAGTAAAGAAATAAAATAGCTCTTAGCATATACCTTAATGCTAAGAGCTATTTTTCATTTATGCCTAATGATATTGTCTTGCCAACTATAACAATCATTCCCCTTCTATTTATAACGCTCCTTTTATAAAAGCATCTGTTGAAACATTTTCACAGCAATAGCCAACACCACCGAAGTAGTAAATCCCCCTAAACAAATAAGACTCACTCCCTGACTATACGATAAACTTTGAAATGCTTTCATTTCTCTCATCCTTCCATGTATTTGATATTTTTATTTTAGCCATAAAAGGAACTTTATAACATCGATTTTGCTAACAGCAGTCTTACAATTTTGTAAGATTTATCTCTATAAAAAAACAGACAACATCTCTGCTGTCCGTTACTTTACAATCATCACCGGGCATTTCACTCGTTTTGCTATTTTATGACTTACGCTACCAAGTACCATTTCTTGCAATGTATTTAATCCCCTACTCCCCACAATTACAAGATCAATGTCTCCTGTATTTACGTATTGAATAATTGTATCGCCTGGATCACCATGTAAAATCGTAATCTTATAAGAAACTCCTTCTCGCTGTAATAAATTTTCAATTTCTTTTAATCTATCTTTTCGACTAGCTGAAATTGTTTCTATATTTGTTTGTCCCTGTATAATATCTGATTTTGCCGTTCTATTATCTACTACGTATACAACTTCAATGTTTATTTCCTTACTCAATATAGCAATGTGTGCGGCATGTTTTGCTGCGCGCATTGCGTGTTCTGAACCATCACATGCTAGTATAATTTGCTTGTACATGTTCTGAAACCCCTTTCGTAGTCATACTCGTATTATAGTACAAAAATCTCCCTTTCGTTCATTCGAAAGGGAGATTCATAACTAACTAGCAACTTTATTCAATGTCTCTTTCTGTTTGTAAGTAGCTAGTTTCTTAATAAGTTGTAAACTACGCTCATTTAGTCCAACTACATTTACTTTCACACCCGCTTGCTCATACTTCATAGCAACTTTATCAACCGCAGCGACAGCTGAATCATCCCATACATGGGCGTGTGTAAAATCAATTTCTACTTCTTTTACATCTTCTTTAAACTGAAACGCGTTTATAAATTCTGTAGTAGATGCAAAAAAGAGTTGTCCATGAATGGCATATACTTTTTTCTCACCAACATAAAAATGTTTCACGTGAATCTTTGCCATGTTGAACGCAAATAAAACTGCACTTATCACCGTACCAATCATAACACCAAGAGCTAGATTATGTGTAACAAGAACAATTGCAACTGTTACAATCATAACAAATGCATCACCTTTCGGAACTTTATGAAGAGTAAATACAGAGTTCCAATCAAATGTTCCAATAGAAACCATAATCATAACCGCAACTAACGCCGCCATTGGAATATGAACAACATAGTCACCTAGAACGAAGAGCAATACAATTAAAAATCCACCTGCTACGAATGTGGATAAGCGACCTCGACCACCTGATTTCATATTAATAATAGATTGTCCAATCATCGCACACCCTGCCATTCCACCAAAGAAACCAGCAACAATATTAGAAATTCCTTGTCCACGCGCTTCTTTATGCTTATTACTTGGTGTGTCTGTCATATCATCTAAAAGAGATGCCGTTAATAGTGATTCTAATAAACCGATAACCGCTAACATAATAGAATATGGTAAAATAATAGCTAATGTTTCTAAGGTAAATGGCACATCCGGAATACTAAAAAACGGTAATTCAGTTGGTAAACTTCCCATGTCACCAACTGTACGTAATTGAAAACCGCCTAACAGCGCAATACTTGTCACGACAATAATAGCAATAAGTGTAGAAGGCACTGCCGTTGTAATACGTGGAAATAGATAAATAATTGCGAGTCCTAATGCTACTAACGCATACATTTGCCAGTTTGCACCTTTAAAGTGTGGCAATTGTGCTGTAAAAACTAAAATCCCTAACGAATTTACAAATCCACTCATAACAGAACGGGGAACGAATTTCATGAATGAACTTAGTTTTAACACTCCAAAAATAATTTGAACAACACCGGTCAAAATTGTTGTAGCAAACAAATACTGCAATCCATAATCTTTTACAATTGTTACCATTAACAATGCCATCGCACCTGTTGCCGCAGAAATCATGCCCGGTCTTCCACCCACAAACGAAATTGTTACAGCAATACAAAATGCAGCGTATAGTCCAACCATCGGGTCTACACCTGCAATAACGGAGAAGGCAATCGCTTCAGGAATTAATGCTAACGCAACGACAATCCCTGACAATACATCGCCTTTCACATTGGAAAACCATTCAGTTTTTATAGTTTGAAACAAAATAACACTCCTCTATTTTTCTATTTTTGATTTCCTCCGTAAGAAAATCGGTCCGACTGCACGAAAGCTATTATATAACGAATGTCAGATTTTCTGCTATGAAAAACTTTCCCAAATACAAAAAGACGCTACCTCATGCAGCGTCTTTTCTTTTAATGTCCACCGTGTCCCCCACCATTTTCTTGAACAATCTCTAACTTTTCATCAAGTATTCCTTGTGTTTCAAACGAGATATTCTCTGTATTCCCTAATAAAAAGCCGTGGTTATATGGCCCGAGCGTTGGATCATCTTTAAATTTTGGTTGAATCGTAGCTAATAAATCATATACAGGCTGTGACACTTTCCCTTTATCTAATAAAAGAACCGGTGCGTGTTTCCCCATATGCGAGAATGGTGCTCCGGCGATTGCTAAATCAGGTGTTTCTGTTGAAACAAATGACACGCCATGTCCCGGCTTTTTAAATCCCCAGCCAAATCTCGTTTTTTCATCTTTAAACTTAGCAAAGGCGATTGAATTCTCTGTCGGAGTTTCTCCACTAATACGAGTTACTTTCCCATGCTTACTTAACTGCTTTTCTACCTCTTTTGAAATAATTTTTTCTGGACCTAACACATATATATTCGCCTTACCTTTTCTTGCTTTCAATGCCTCAATTGTAGCCTCTGGTACTTTATCTTTTGTTACATATAAAAGAGATTCTGGCATATGCGCAATCCAGTTCACAGTAGGTGTTGTATACAATCGCCCTTCTTCTTCAGAAGAACCAATAATGACGCTTTCCGGATACTTTCCTGTTATATCCGCATATTCTTTATCAACATCTTTCGCAAATACAGCTGGATCCGTTTCTTTTATTTGTTTTACTTTATATTCTTTTAATTGCTCTAATGTAGAAGATTCTACATCTCCCATCACCATAATTTGCGTTCCATCTTTTGTTCCGAGTGGATTTAACCGTTTTATTTCTTTTAACGTTGCTTCTGGAATACTTTCTTTATTTATAAATAAAATAGGTCCATTGTTTGGATGGTGAATAAGATCCGCACTAGCAATACCAATTTGCCAACTATTAACTGGGACTAAAATTACTGCTCCCGGTTGATTTTCTTTATGAGTCGCTGGCCATATTGTTTGGGATGTTAATACTGCCATTTGCACAGGGTCATTTGTGTTTAATCGTGTTATATTTTTTAAACTTGTTGTTAATACATCACTAGATGCATTTGCATTCATTTCTTTCGGCGCCATCGCTTCATGATTCATTTTCATCTCTTTCTGATGCTCACTCTTCTGCTCTTTTGCACCTTCAGTCTTCTTTTGCTCCGTATTCATTTGTCCACAAGCTGTAAGCCCAAGTGCCGCAATTATTGTCATACTTAAAACTCGAGTTGTTTTTTTCAATATATCGCCTCCATATCCATCATTTTTTGAACCTATATCTTTTACCCAAAATGTAAATTTCAACTATACGATAACAACCAATTCTGAAGAAATTATGCAGACGTATCATAATCTGCACCATTTCTTCATGATTTTGCATTACACTTTTTATATCGAATACAAATACGGAGGATATTATATGATGAATATACTACTCGTAGATGATGAACCACGTATGCTGGAGTTATTAGCGCTTTACCTCACTCCTAGAGGATATAACTGCGTATGTGTTACTTCAGGACAAGAAGCCATCTTTTATATAGAAAAACAAAATTTCAAGTTCATTCTTCTCGATATTATGATGCCGAAAATGGATGGATGGGAAACATGTAAAAGGATCCGTTCATTTAGTAATGTTCCTATCATTATGGTAACCGCTCGCGATCAAACAATAGATGTTGTTCAAGGATTAAAAATCGGAGCTGATGATTATATAACAAAACCTTTTCATGAAGATGAACTAGCAGCACGAATTGAAGCTGTCCTGCGACGCAGTAATCAGCATGAACAACTAAAATATAGAGGGATTTTGTGGGATGAAGCAAAGCACTTTATTTCCGTTCATGGACAAGAGGTTTTGCTTACACCAATTGAATTCTCTTTACTTGGATTATTTTTGCGTCACGTAAACTATGTACTCAGCCGCGATCAGCTTATTGAACGAATTTGGGGGCTAGATACAAATACAGAGGATCGCACAGTGGACTCCCATATTCGTAATTTACGTGATAAATTACGAAAGACCACTTTTCCAATCGATGAACATTTAAAAACTGTATATGGTGTTGGCTATCGATGGATTGACACTGAAAATCAAGGAGCTACGCGATGAAACGGATTTCTGTTCAACTGGGATTTTATTTTTTGATTGTTACACTTTTAATCGAAACCGTCCTTTTTGTCTTGCTCTATTACAGTCTTGTCAATACGAGAGTAAATGAAGAAATGACAGCATTATTAAAGCGGGGAAATAGCCATCGAGATGTACTTGAGAAATATTTTGATTCCCAAACAATCTCTCATGTCGCTTTAATGGAGTCAGAAGCTGAAACAAAGGTTGTTATTACAAATGCTCATAAAGAAATATTAGCAAAATCTAATGATATAGATTCCACTATAAAGAAGCACATTATCGGAATGATAGCAGGTACGAATCATAACGGAACGATCGTAGAAAACCACTGGAAAACATCTAATTATATATGCACAGTTAGCCCAATAATAATAGAAGGAAAAATACAAGGTTATGTTTATATGTTTCTTGGCACAAGTTCTATTAAACAAATGATTGCAGGTCTTACAAAACAATTTCTTGTTGCTGGTGCTGTTACATTTATTTTAACAGTCATTACGGTATTTCTTCTATCGCGCCTGTTAACAAAACCGCTCCTTCGGATGAAACGTGCTACTGAAAAAATGAGTCATGGTGATTTATCCATCTCTTTAACGAGTAATCGAAATGATGAAATCGGTGAACTTGCCGAGTCTATTCAAACACTTGCGAATGATTTACATTATATGAAAAAAGAACGCAGTGAATTTCTAGCAAGTGTCGCCCATGAACTAAGAACACCGCTAACTTATGTAAGAGGATATGCAGATATCGCCATGAAAGGCAGTACACCTCCTGAGCAACGCCAAAGATATTTATCGATTATAAAAGATGAAGCTGATTACATTACAAATTTAGTACAGGATTTGTTTTTACTTGCTCAAATGGAAAATCATAATTTTTCTATTCAGGCAAAGGAAGTACACTTGCAAACCTTCCTTTCTCGCATTGTTACAAAAGTGAATATGATGTATGAAGCGAAACATATCCACGTTTCTTCAACATGTTCTTCTTCACTTTCCATAGTTCTTGATGAACAAAGATTTGAACAAGTTATTGTCAATATTTTAAATAATGCTTATGCACATTCAGCTGAACATTCTCGAATTACAATTTCCGTTACAGAGCATAAAACACAAATTGAAATTGCCATACAAGATACAGGAGAAGGAATTCCAAAAGAAGATATCCCACACATTTTCGAACGATTTTATCGCGTTGATAAAGCAAGGTCTCGTTCAACTGGCGGAACTGGATTAGGGCTTGCTATTGTTAAAGAGATAGTTGAACTACATGATGGAGAAATTACTGTCACAAGTGAAGTAAATCAAGGTTCTTGCTTTACTATTTCATTACCAACCAATATGTGAAAAAGCTTGATAAGGAAGATAGGTGGGAAACAGGTGACGCTTATAATAAAAAAACAGAAGTCATTCGTAAAAATGACTTCTGTCGTTCAAAACTTTTATTGAACTCCTCATGGAATACCTTTACTAAACTGCTGAATGCGTTTAATAATTAAAATTCCATCATTTGCAAATTCAAAAAAGTTTTTTTGCTAAAAACTCGAGTTTATCAACAATTTTTATTTATTTTTTGATAAATTGTTGCGTCCAAATATTTCCTTGTTTCACATAACCAACACCTATATAAGTAAAATTCCTATTTAGAATATTCGCACGGTGCCCTGGACTGTGCATCCAAGCATCCATAACTCCTTCTGGTGTTTGTTGCCCTTTAGCGATATTTTCACCTGCTGCGGAATAAGAAATACCAAAACGTTTCATCATGTCAAATGGCGAATTATAAACTGGACTATTATGATCAAAATAATTATTTGTCAACATATCCTCTGATTTTAAACGTGCTACTTTACTAAGCTCTGTATCTATCTGTAATGGAGATAAGCCTGCTTTCGCTCGTTCTACATTAACTAGCTCCACAACACGTTTTTCAAACGCATTTAGTACATGACCTTTATTCTCTTGTTTTTTAGCTTCTTCTTGCTTTCTAGCTTCTTCCTGCTTTCTAGCTTCTTCTTGCTTTCTAGCTTCTTCTTGCTTTCTAGCTTCTTCCTGCTTTCTAGCTTCTTCTTGCTTTCTAGCTTCTTCTTGCTTTCTAGCT
>NZ_JAGDQK010000014.1:0-226 GCF_017498755.1 Bacillus sp. XF8
TCTTCCTGCTTTCTAGCTTCTTCTTGCTTTCTAGCTTCGACCTGCTTTTCGGCTTCCTCTTGCTTTCTAGCTTCGACCTGCTTTCTAGCTTCCTCTTGCTTTCTAGCTTCCTCTTGCTTTCTAGCTTCTTCTTGCTTTCTAGCTTCGACCTGCTTTTCGGCTTCCTCTTGCTTTCTAGCTTCGGTCTGCTTTTCGGCTTCCTCTTGCTTTCTAGCTTCGGTCTGCT
>NZ_JAGDQK010000015.1:0-151618 GCF_017498755.1 Bacillus sp. XF8
TCCTCTTGCTTTCTAGCTTCGGTCTGCTTTTCGGCTTCCTCTTGCTTTCTAGCTTCGGTCTGCTTTTCGGCTTCCTCTTGCTTTCTAGCTTCGGTCTGCTTTTCGGCTTCCTCTTGCTTTCTAGCTTCGGTCTGCTTTTCGGCTTCCTCTTGCTTTCTAGCTTCGGTCTGCTTTTCGGCTTCCTCCTGCTTTCTAGCTTCGGTCTGCTTTTCGGCTTCCTCTTGCTTTCTAGCTTCGGTCTGCTTTTCTTTTTCGTATGCCTCACTAACTTGTACTGGTTGTATTAAATTATTCATGTTGTTTAAAGTGTGATCATTGTCGCTGTCCTTTTTTCCTAACTTAACGAAAGTAGCTTCCTTGTGTACTTCGGTAGAAAAAATTTTTTCACTTGAATCTCTATAATTCTTATTTTGAGGTAAATCACTAGCGTGATCTATCTCAATTGATTGTTTCGAAATATTACCTTCATCTTCTGAATTCGAAAGCTTCTCTTTTAGTGATTGATCAGAAACATTATTTGTAACTTTTACGTTGGAAAAATCGCTCTTACTGGATTTTTCAGAATTTTTATCCTCACGTACATCCGCTACATGATTATTAGACTTATTCGAATTTGTTTTCTTGTTTTGAAAACTAACGCATATGAATACTGCAACCAGCACAACAGTTAGCAAGAATATTAAGCGTTTTTGTTGTTTATTTTCTGTCATAAACTACTCCCAACGCTCAAATTTGAGCTTTCCTTTTTGTGCACAATATTTACCTTAATAAAATCGTCAAAAAAAGTCTAGCATTTTCAAAAAGAAAGGAAACATACGTGATTCCACTAAAAATAAAGTGAAACTTTAATCAGTCGAGGTCTTACTGTCCGCGAATAGCGAGATAAATATGTATATAAATGTGATTTCAGTTCTTTTCAAAAAAGAAAGCTTTCCACCAAGGTTTCTTTTTTGATTTCGCTATTTCTCTTTTTACATTTTGCATCTCTCTAAGTAACTGTGTTAATGTACGATCTCTTTCTTCTATTGCGATACGCTCTTTTTGTTCTAAATGCTCATTTAATTTTTGATGTAGCTTACTTATCTCTTTACTTTGCTCCCGAATCATTTTCATAAGATTTTGATGAACATTATTTTCTTTTTCTAAATGTTTATGTATTCCTAATAATAGAGGGTCCTCATTACATGTACTCTCTTTGACTACCATCGCCGTGGAATTGCTACAAACTTTGTTCAAAATCTCTTTAATTTCTTCTTTATTCTTTCCTTGTTTATAGCATTGTCTAACCTCTTCTAGTGTAGAAATACATGTTTCATGAAATATATAAACGCCTTCTTCGTTACGCATATTTAAATATGACTGATAATCTTCTACATAGCGCTTTACCGTTTGAATAGGTATAGATGTATTTCGAGAAACTTCTCGAAGTGTAAACCATTTCCCCATGCCTTCTCACCTTTTCAATTAATTTATTACACTAAGATAAAAATAGATTATATCATTTATTCCTAATGTTAGTAATAAACTAATGAAGGTGTTGTAAAACTATATATACAAGTTAAAAAAACGTAAACGTCAAGTAACTCCAAAATATACAATAAAGGTTGATTTTAGAGTTACTTGACGTTTACTTCACTTTATACGATCTTATTCTCGATTTCTTCTGACTTTACATACCACTCACAAAAGTTCATTCACCCATTAACTCAACTGTTTCCGTAATTTTTATACTATCCTTCACAGATTGCGCAATCGTACAATTCTTCACGGCAAGTTCTAACGCTTTTTCTAACTGTACTTGCGTAATCCTCTCTGCCTTTATTTTATAGTGTAAATGAAGACTTTCTACCCGCCTCGGTAAAACTTCACTTCTTCCAATTTCAGTTTCAATTGTAAACGTATCATATGTAATACGCTTCTTTTCTAAAATTGTCCGAAATACAATTGCACTGCATCCTGCAATAGAAGAAACCAATAATTCTAACGGTGTATGTCCACTTTCTTTTCCAATAGACAATTGACCATTTGAAAATTCTGCTTTAATATCATCATGCTTGATTGTTAGTTTCATATGTTGATCCCATCTCCACTGTCGTAATTTGCTGCCGTTTCTTATTTATATAATAATACACGTAGCAGAAAATGATAAATGGAATGCCACAATATAGTGCCATACGCTGTTCCGGAATGAACGCTAAACTAATCACAACAATACTATTTGTAATTAACGCTAAAATTGGAACAATTGGATATAGCGGTGTTTTATATTTTAAGTCTTCTAATTTCCCGCCACCCTTTATATACTGGCTTCTAAAGCGAAGTTGTGACAATGCAATGATAATCCAACTTGAGACAGCTGATAAGCCAGCGATAGATAATAAGTACATATATACTGTATCTTCCGCCAAAAAGCTTGTTAGTAACGATAATGCCGCTACTGCAATTGTTACAATTAATGCTGTAATCGGAATACCACGTTTGTTTACCTTTTTGAAAGAAGCCGGTGCCATTCCTTCATTGGAAAGCGACCATAGTATACGTGTCGCTGCATATAATCCTGAATTTGCTACAGATAATAGCGCAGTAATAATAACGAAATTCATAATATCCGCTGCATATGGAATACCGATTTTATCAAATACAACAACGAATGGACTTTCAATAACTCCTGCGTCTTTCCAAGAAATTAAACCTACTAAAATCGTCATTGTTAAAATAAAGAACAACATGATACGCCATACTGTATTACGAATTGCACGTGGGATTGTTTTCTCCGGCTCTTGGCTCTCCCCCGCTGCAATCCCGATTAACTCTGTACCTTGGAATGAGAAGTTAACTGTAATCATTGTGAGAAGTACAGCAGCAAGTCCATTCGGGAACAAACCTCCATCGCTTACAAAATTAGAAAAAAGAGGTGCTGCTTCTTTTCCGTCATATGGTAAAAATCCTAATAACGCACTACCACCAAGAACAACAAATGCAATAATCGTAAGCACTTTAATACTAGAGAACCAAAACTCTAATTCTGCGTAACTCTTGACTGAGATAGCATTTGACATGTATAAAATAAAACCAAATACAAGACACCACACCCAAACATCAACAGATGGAAACCACCTTTTCATCATTAAACCGATAGACGTTAACTCTAAACCAACTGTAACTGCCCAGCCAAGCCAATACAGCCAGCCGATCATAAACCCTGTTCCAGGGCCAATAAACTTCGTCGCATATTTTTGGAAAGAACCCGAAACCGGCATCGCAACCGTTAGCTCACCAAGGCAAAGCATTGTTAAATACATAATAAATCCGCCCACTAAATAAGAAAGAATTGCTCCTCCTGGTCCCGCTTGGTTAATTGTATAGCCTGATCCAAGAAAAAATCCTGTTCCGATTACACCTCCAAGTGCAATCATAAATAAATGTCTACTCTTCATCGTACGATGTAATTTATCATTCGTTGTTTGCTGCATTGTAATCCTCCCCTATAAAAAACCCTCTATCTCTTTTTAAAATTTTCTGATAATAAAAATATACACGAAAGCGGTTACAATTTCTATATAAAATTAAAACTTTTCTGATAAAATATCATATTTTTTTATCCACCTTACAGTTACACTACTGAAAAGTAAATATCTTCAAAATCACATTTTCCATACTATGTAAAAAACATAAAAAAACTCTTACATCTTATTTTATGTAAGAGTTAACGGCTTTCTAATTTCCTAGACACAAGAGATAAACTATAGTTAACAACAAAATACATGCAAGCAACAAGTAGTAATGTAGGAATCATATAGTTTACATTTTGCCCATTAATAATTTGAGCGTTATGCATTAATTCTGGTAAGGAAATAACAACTGCTAGTGACGTATCTTTTAATAAAGAAATAAACTGGCTAACGAGCGGGGGTACCATGCGTCTCAATGCTTGCGGTAAAACAATATGCCAAAGTGTTTGTACGTATGATAATCCAGAAGCGCGTGCTGCTTCAATTTGTCCTTTTTCAATCGATAATAAACCACTGCGAACAATTTCTGATATCATTGCTGCTTCAAATATCGTTAAAGCAACAATGGCTGCTGTTGTA
Organism: Bacillus sp. XF8; assembly: GCF_017498755.1. Lineage (NCBI taxonomy): Bacteria > Bacillati > Bacillota > Bacilli > Caryophanales > Bacillaceae > Bacillus > Bacillus sp. XF8. Next base: position 4,092 of record NZ_JAGDQK010000015.1, read on the forward strand.
ATTTCTAATTTCAGTCCGGCTTCTGGAAGTGCAAAATACGTAAAGAAAATAATTAAAAGTAGCGGTAAATTACGAATGATTTCAACGATAAAGGCTAGTAACTGTGATACGACTGGTATTTTTGTATATCGCAAAGTGCCGACTACACTACCAATAATAAAACTAAGCAAAATTGCTATAACGGCTATTTCTAACGTAACAAGTAGTCCTTTTAATAAAAATAAGATATGATCGCCTGTATAAGCACCTCGAAAATCCATTTACACCGCTCCTTTCGCTAAGCGTTTCTCAAAGTAACGCACAAGCATACTAAGCGGTACAGTTAAAAGTAAATAAAACATACCAACAAATATATACACATCAAATGTCACAAATGTTCTTGTTGAAATTAAATCCCCTTGATACATCAAATCTGCCCCAGCAATAATGCCAAGTATAGATGAGTTTTTTACTAAATTAAGAAATTGATTACCTAATGGTGGAATTACTATTTTAATAGCTTGTGGTAAAACGACATAATACATGGCTTGCACGTACGTTAAGCCAGAAGAACGCGCAGCTTCCATCTGTCCTTTCGGAACTGACAAAATTCCAGCTCGAATTGCTTCTGCAATAAATGCCGCTGTATAAACTGTAAGTGCAGCCGTACCAGCAACAAATCCATTTAATGTAACACCCATTACCGGAAAAGCAAAGTAAAATACAAATGCAATTAAAACGAGTGGAATATTCCTAACAAACTCTACATAAGCCGCGCCAAACCAATTCAAAACTCGAATGGGTGCAATTCGCATCACTGCCATAATAATGCCAAGAATGAAACTCCCAATCAGTGCGACAATACTGGACATCACTGTATATTTAAACCCTTCCAAATACAGATCAAGATTATTTGTAAGAATAGAAAAATCAGGCAAATGCTCCCCCCTCTTTCTTTACAAGAAGAGGATGAGTATCTCTCATCCTCTTACTCTTCCTATACTTTACTTCTCTGGTTTTTCACCAATCCATTTTTCATATAATTTATCGTACTCTCCATTTGCTTTCATTTCTTTTAATAAATCATTAATTGTCTTTGTTAAATCTGTTGCTCCTTTTTGAACGGCAATTCCATACGGCTCATCTGTAAAGATTTTTCCAACAACTTGATAATTTGCATCTTGTTTTGCCATCCCATATAAAATGGCATTATCTGTTGTAAGTACATCACCTTTTCCTGCTTTTAATGCTGTAAATGCTTCGCTATAATTTTCGAATTCTAGTACCGTTGCTTCTGGTGATTTTTTACGAACATTCTGTGTAGAAGTTGACCCTTTTACCGCCAATACTTTCACACCACTTTTCACATCATCAATACTCTTAATCTTGCTGCCTTTTTTCACAAGTAACGACTGCCCCGCTTTAAAATATACATCTGAAAAATCAACTTCTTTTTTACGCTCTTCTGTAATTGTCATCGTTGCGATAATCGCATCAATATCGCCGTTTTTCAACATTGGAATACGCGTTTTTGAAGTCACTTCTTTTAATTCTAATTTACTCTCATCACCTAGAATTTTTTTCGCAAGTGCTTTTGCTACATCAACATCAAATCCTTCTACCTTCCCTGTTGCAGGGTCTTTCAATCCAAATAAATTTGTATCATTCTTAACCCCAACCACTAGTTTTCCTCGTTTTTTAATTTGCTCTACTACATTTCCACCAGAAGATTCTTTAGATACTTCTTTAGACGTCTCCTTCTTACTTCCGCAACCTGCTATGATAAGAGTAAATAAACATGAAAATACAATTAAAACAAACAGTTTTTTCATTTTCAGCATGAAATCCCTCCTCTAATGATTTAACACTCGACTTAAGAACAATCGTGCTCTTTCTTGCTCTGGATTTGCAAAGAAGTCTACTGGCTTGGTATCTTCGAGAATTTGTCCTTCATCCATGAATATGATACGATCTGCTACTTCACGTGCAAATCCCATCTCATGGGTCACGACAACCATCGTCATTCCTTCTTTCGCTAAAGTTTTCATTACATCAAGCACTTCTCCTATCATTTCCGGATCAAGTGCAGAAGTTGGTTCATCAAATAGCATAATTTCTGGTTTCATTGCTAATCCCCTTGCAATTGCTACCCGTTGTTGTTGCCCTCCAGATAATTGCTGCGGATACACATTTGCTTTCTCTGGAATTCCTACTTTCTCTAAATAGTACCTTGCTGTTTTTTCCGCTTCTTCTTTTGAGACATTACTTACTTTTATCGGTGCAAGTGTAATATTTTGAAGTACTGTTTTATGTGGATATAAATAAAAATGTTGAAATACCATTCCAATATTCCGGCGCAACCTATTCATATCTGTTTTCGGATTATGTACTTCAACATCTTGTACTACTAATTCGCCTTCTGTAATTGTTTCCAATTGGTTAATGCAGCGAAGTAATGTACTTTTTCCAGATCCAGATGGTCCCACAATTACAACTACTTCTCCTTTTTGAACTTGTAAATTAATATTTTTTAAGACTTGAAAGCTACCATAAAACTTATTCACATTACGAAACGCAATCAATCCTTTTCCCCCTTTCTGCCTTATTTTCATCGTATTTTAACTTGGCCCAATTCTTAGTAAAGTGAATCTTCCCTGATTCAAATTTTATTCGGCCATGCAAATAGAAATACCCATTATTTGAACAATAACGGACAGATATACTGCCCGTTATTGTTTTACAAATACTCTATTATGACACTTCCTCTTTCTTATCTTTTCCGTATTCATGCTCCCAGAAATCAGCGTTTTTAATTCCTAGTTCCCGAGGATCGAATACAGGATCTTTTCCTTCTTTCTTCTGCTTTTCATAGTCTTTCAATGCAAGAAGTGCTGGTTTTTGTAATAATAAAATTGCAATGATATTAACCCATGCCATAATCCCTACACCGATATCACCAAGCGCCCAAGCAGTTGCTGCTGTTTTGACACAGCCGTAGAATACAACACCTAAGAAAACAATTTTTAAAACAAGTGACATCCATGGACGGTCTTTATCACGATTTAAATAGGCAATATTCGTTTCTGCAATGTAGTAATACGCCATAATCGTTGTAAAAGCAAAGAATAATAGGGAAATCGCAACGAAACCGTTTCCAAATCCAGGGAATACAGATTCTACCGCAGCTTGTGTATATCCAGGACCAGGTTCTGCACCATTCAGTTTATTCACAATGAAATTTTTTCCGCTTGCATCAAATACGTTATACATGCCTGTAATAATCATCATAAACGCTGTTGCAGAACAAACGAATAATGTATCAATGTAAACGGAAAATGCTTGCACAAGGCCTTGCTTTGCTGGATGCGATACTTCCGCAGCTGCCGCAGCATGTGCCCCAGTTCCTTGACCAGCTTCGTTCGAATAAATACCACGTTTTACTCCCCAAGAAATTGCTAAACCAATAATCCCTCCAAAAGCAGCTTCTAATGCAAATGCACTTTTTATAATTAACATAAATGCTTCTGGTAACTTTTCAATATTCATAAACACGATTATGCAAGCAACAAGTATATATCCAACCGCCATAAATGGCACAACAACTTGTGCTACGTTAACAATACGCTTAACCCCACCAAAAATAATAAGTGCTAATACAACAACTAATATTGCTCCTGAGACAGATGTATTAATACCAAAAGCTGTTTCCAAACTTAAGGCAATACTATTTGCTTGAACACCTGGTAGTAACATACCTGTCGCAAGGATTGTAGCAGCAACAAACACAAGTGCATACCACTTAACCCCTAAGCCTTTTTCAATGTAATACGCTGGGCCACCACGGAATTGTCCTTTGTGCTTCGTTTTATATATTTGAGCAAGTGTTGATTCTACATAAGCAGATCCCGCTCCTAAAAATGCCACAGCCCACATCCAAAAAACAGCTCCCGGTCCACCAAATGCAACCGCTGTTGCTACACCAGCGATATTCCCTGTTCCAACGCGTCCTGATAGAGAAAGTGCTAACGCTTGGAAAGAAGAAACACCCGCTTCTGACTTTTCCCCTTTAAATGTAAGCCTCACCATTTCACCTGCATGCCTAACTTGTAAAAACCTCGTTCGTATTGAAAAATATAGACCTACTCCTAAACATAAATAAACAAGTGCGGGGCTCCATACAATATTATTTAGCCAAGCAACGAAAGCCTCCAATCCATTCCCCCTCCTCTTTGATTTATAAAGAATATTCAGAATATATAAAAATTATAAATGTATCTATAGTCTATGACAATATTATTTTGATAAAACAAACATATTTTTGTATAAAAAAACAAAGTATATATTCGAAATATATACTTTGTTACGTTGCATGTGTATTATATATTCACAATGGCTTCCTGCTTTATAATCCTTTCATAAATTGTGTCCGCTAGTTTTTGAAAATATGCTGGCATTTCTTTCCCCTTAAATTTTTTCTGAATCGTGCCATACAAACCGACATCACGAAGTCTAAAAAATAACGGTAGCGATTCATACCAAATTTCTGCTAATTGGTGTTCAGATTCATATCCTTTTCTTAGCGCCTTTAATTGGTTACGAGCAAACAATGTTTTCTCTTCTTCTGTCCAATTTGTTGTAAGAACAGAATAATAGCTAACCATTGCTAAATCATGTATAAAATAATTATAAGTCGCATCATCAAAATCAAAAATCGTTAACTCTTTACCATCGTAATGAAAATTCCCTTGATGAATATCACCATGCATAAGACCAAACGTTGTCTTTTCCACAGGAAGAGTCTTTATCTCTTCCATTAATTTATAAGCAATACTTTGCACTTTTTCATCCTCTAACTCATCAATAATTGCTTTTTCTTCTACTTCCCATGTATCTCGATATTCCGTTTTTGGATAATCAATTGTAAGACGATGAAGCTGACCAATCGCTTTGCCCCATGCTTCAAAAAGACCGTCTCCCCAATATATTGATGTATCTCCTTTTACTCGTTCTCCTTTAGCATATACAAATAAAGAAGTGTAAAAGAAAGTTCCATCTACCGCTTGTATCCCTTCTACAAGTTTTCTAGATTTTGAATAATATGGTCCAGCAATCTTAGCTCCATGTTCTTTGAGATACTGTAAAAAATCTAACTCTGCTTCCACTTGTTTTTCAGACCGATGAGAAGAGTGAGTTAATCTTAATACGTAAGATGCTCCTTTTTCATCCTTTGCATGAAAAATATAGTTTTCAAAATCACCAAGCGGTGTTTTCTCCACTGTAACGTTAAATAAGTTTGCAGCTTCTTCTAAAATTTCATTTGTAAAAACTCGTTCTACAGCTATTTCCATATATACCCCTCCTTTATGTATCTCTTAATTAATTCGCTATGAATATGAAAAATACTGCTACGAATGTAAGTAAAACGTATAAATCCTATCCAATAATAAAAAAACAGATTGATTTATCAAATCAATCTGTACGATATTTAGAGAATTTATCAAAAAAGTGTTTACATAACAACTAAAGATATAGTTCTATCAAGAATAGCACCCTTCCAGTCTCTATCAACTTATTCTTGTATAAGAACAGTAATCTTTACATTTACTTATCCTCACCTTCTGTCTGCATTGAGTTGAAAGTCCAATTCAAATTCAATGCATCTCCTTGAAATACATTTTGATCTTCACCGTTATCTACAAATGTAAACATCACATAGAAAGTATCATCATCACCAGGAGCAAGTCCATTTTCTTCTTGAGCTATAATGCCTTTTTGTACAAGATCAGGAACGCTTCCATTTTGCGTGGCTTTTTTCAACTCAGACAATGTAGTAGACCAAATAGGCACTGAATTTTTATCCAAGTTCCACAAGAAATCGACACGGATGTGATCACCGAAATCAGCATTTCCATTATCTCCTTTAGCATCTGTTACAGTATAATCTGTAAGAAGTTTCACGTCTCCTATCGCTAAAGTGCCTTTGTTAACTAGTTGAAAACCACGCTCCATTTCGTCACCTGGCTTAAGATTATCTACATCAATAACAACTTTAGGATCAACACTCAAATCTAAAGTACCAGCTGCAAACGTGTTATTTGATACTTCTTTATCACTGAAATACGCATACGTTCCTCCCCCAATTAAAGATAAACCAAGAACCGCAGTCATAGCCCCCATACCAAGCTTTTTCTTAAGACCCATTTCAACAATCCCCCTATTTTAAAAATTCAAATTATAGATAACGTATCGATTCTACAAAATAATAAACAAGCTAGTAACTTATCTCACGTTAAAAGATAACCAATTTTAATTACTTAATGTGTAAATTCAATTACCAAAACACATTTCACTATTGAACTACTTAAAGAAAAACCGGTAACGTTACAATGAAGCATTACCGGTCCTCATTACTTATGGAAGCACATCCCTAATTGGTTTTATAGTAGTTGTTTAATAGCATACTGTACTCCAAAATTATACCTACTTATTTTTTCGGTTCCAATCCAATCGAGCGTAAGATTTTCTCTAACGTCACTGGTCCCACATTTTCTTTTGGTTTCTGATTTTCTTTAGCATCTGGACCCTTTTTCAAGAAGTTCTTCTCGATAAAGCGAATATCTGTTTCATTCACAACACCGTCTTGATTGATGTCACCATCTTTGACAGCCACTTTTCCTTTTTCATATGATAGAGCTGCGATTCTAGCATCTTGAATATCCACCATTTTATCGCCGTTTACATCACCTGCAAGGTTATCATCCATATAAGCTCTAAAATATTGCCCTACTAATTCCCCGTCCTGCATTTTACCTATTTTTGTTGTTAATTTGCTATTTAAATGACCCGGCATTTCTACAAAAATATCGTATTCTTTATCGCTTACAGGAACATTATGAATTTCAAATTGGCCGTTATCATCAACCGTTCCTGTGTATTTCTTTCCATCCTTGCCAACCGCGTACACTTTTGCTCCTAGTTTTGTGTAGTCGTTCTTATTTAGATATCCCTCTTCATTCAAGAATGCTTCCGGACCAATATATCCTGTAACCGTTGAATGCTTCGAAACAACAGAAAAGGCTTTCTCTTTAAAAATAGGAATCTCAACAGACTCTGATGCACCAGCTTTTGTATAAGAGAATTTATCTGCTCCAAATACAGTTAAATCATTAAAATATTCATCGCTCGTCATTTCGAATGTAACATCTAAAAATGGTGTGTCTCCATCTAATCCCTTAAATTCTGCTCCTTCTAAAGAAGCGCCAACTTTTACTTTATTTTCCCAATCTCCTTCTTCATTTATCGCCGGATCTTCTAACTTGATATTTAATCCATGTTGTTTTGCATATTCCGTAAGAGCTGGATTTGGTTTAACATCTGTAAATTTAAATAGCTGTTTACTATAAGGAATCTCAAATGTACCTGACATAAGTTGTTTCACATTATTGAGATTTAAAGTTAACGTAATTTTTTCTCCTAATTTTATTTTATCTTTATCATAGCTTGGAACGGCGTATTCTGTTCCTTCTTTAACAAAGGTGTAATCTTTAAATCCATTCCCCATATTCCCTGCAGTTGCGAGGTCATATCCAAATAACCTTAAATTAAGCGGTTCATTGATTTCCTCTGGAAGTACTCCAAATTTAAAATCACCATTGGCTTGAATTGTATTCAACCAACCTGACGGAAAAGCAGAGTTTTGGTAATATACAATTTCATTAGCCTTTTGGTCATACTGAAGGCCTTTTGCCTTTAATGCATCCACGGTAGAATCATAAATATTACCGTGTACCCATAATGCACGCTGACCATCTTCTTCTTTGAACATGGACTCATTTACCTCATGAACACCAGGTTGCACGTCAGCAAATTTCACTTCAGGTTTAACATTATCAATAATTGCGCTATCTCCTTTCGTATAAGATTCCCCTTCTTTATCGTATCCAACGAAGTCCAGTTGGTAATCTCCATCAGGCAACATAACCCGCTTGTCTCCAATTGGATGATTCGGATCTCCTGTAAATGGGAACACATATCCTCCCATACCATCGAACATCATATATTCAACATTCGGTGTTAGATTGCTGGCATTAAGTGTACCGACAATTCCTAACGCCTTTCCTGTTTTTCGATCCTTCACAACTGCATCAATGGTTTCAATTGGACTATTTAATTTAAATGTCAACGGTGAGCTCGGTCTTCCCATAAATGGATGGAAGTTAGATGCATCTGTCGCCATTGCATCTCTAAGCAAATCTACAGTTGCAATTCCTTTTTCTGTGAATTTAACTGCGAATGGCACTTGATATACTTCTTTTTCATTATTTTTATTTGCAATATGAATATACCCTTCATATCTACCGAATTCTGCATTTTCTGGAATGATAATTTCAGGACTAATTTCCCCTGATGTACCAGGAGCTACTTTAATAGAATCTTGTATATTCAATTTCACACCATTTTTCGCTGCATCCTGCACACCTACACTCGTTGGTGAAAACTCTACTTCTAATTTGAACTCTTTTTCTTCTATTTTATTATTGTTTTTAATGAGAACTTTTCGGTTATCTTTAATTGGCCCATTCGCCAATTGCGTTTTATAACCGAATGCAATAGAACCCGTTTTCTCTTCAATTTCTACTTCTTCATCGTTTATGATATTTGTTGTTTTATCAATAACTTCAATAAATGTATCCGCATGAACTGCACGATAAGCATCAATTCGTCCTGATCCTACTTCAAATACAGAACGCTCTTCTTTTAAATCAACTGCTGTATTCATAAGCGCCTCTTTTACTTCAAACGGACTATAGTTTGGATGTTCGTGTAAAATTAATGCTGCTACCCCCGCGGTATGAGGAGTTGCCATAGATGTACCCGACATACGCCCATACGCTACCGGATAATTTTCACCATCCTTTGGATCATTAATATATTCAGGAACAGTAGAGAAAATAGACACACCCGGCGCTACAATATCTGGTTTAATATCATCTGTTTTATTTGCAGGACCTCTTGAACTGAAATCAGCTAAGTGATCTCCCTCTGTCTTTGTGTTACTCAGTTCTCCAAAAGCTAAAGATATATCTCCTTGTGTAGCTTTTGCTTGTAATTTCTCACCATCTGCTTTTGTTAAGCGGAACGATGGAATAGATGACGTACTTTCTCCAAGATAACTTGTGATTTCACCATCCACATTGTTATACACAATGACAGCTTTTGCGCCTGCTTCTTTCGCATTTTTAATTTTTTCATCGAATGTAATCTCACCACGCTGGATAAGCGCTAACTTTCCTTTTACATCTTTCCCCATAAAATCACCTGATTTTCCAAGCCCTGCATATACAACAGATAAAGATTGACCTTTTAAGTCCTCAAGTTTATCAGTAAAGCTTTTTCCAAGCAGCATCATCTTATCCACATGTAAATCACCTGCATCAGCCGAAAATGTTGGAATGGTCATCGCAGCGTCGCTCGCTCCAACTGTAATCGGAAGTGCCGCCGCACTAGGTGATCCAAGAGTCCCTTCTTCTGGGCCACTATTTCCTGCCGCCACAACTGTGACAACACCAGCTAACATTGCATTGTTCACTGCCACAGAAGTAGGATATAAAGGATCATTAATAGATGCACCTAGTGATAAATTAATAACATCCATATCATCTTTCACTGCTTTATCAATCGCAGCAAGAATACCATTTACTTGTCCGCTTCCATATGGCCCTAATACACGATATGAATATAAATCGACATCAGGGGCAACTCCTTTAACCGCATAATCTACGTTATTTTTTTGGTCTGCAGCAATGGTTCCAGCTACATGAGTACCATGAGATGTATAATATGCACTTCCATCATAAATCTCCGGATAACCTCCGGAATTTTGCCAATCCTTATACGTTGTTTCCATCGGATCAGCATCGTTATTAACAAAGTCCCACCCTTTTATAGAGTTCGGATCTACTTTTGTTGGATCTTCCCCTTGTTTTGCACGATATCCTTTATATGCATCTTTTAAATCAGGGTGGTTATAATCGATACCTGTATCTAATACCCCCACCTTAATTCCTTTACCTGTTATTTTTTCCTCGTGAAGCTTGTCCACACCTATTTGTGGTACGCTATCTGCCATTTTTGGCTGGACAGCAGTCTTAGCTGTTTCTTTCGGCAAATCAATTTTGACCTCCTGATCTTCCCATACGCGCTTAACAATACCAGTACGAACTAAATCTTCAATCATATTCCCAGGTAAGGACATTGCCACACCATTAAAAGCATTCTTATATTCTCTTGTTATTTTGGCAGATTTGAAATTTTCCCCTTTATCTTTCTTTTTCCGAAGCTGTTCGAGCTCAGATTTAAATCCTTTATGAGATGCTTCCACCTTTTGTTCCGCAGTCGAAAGAGCTAGTTTTTTTCCTTTAGCTGCTTCTTTTAGTACCTCAATTTTAGCAGGAGCTTGCTTGAACTCTACAATTACATTCACATTATCAGGACTTGCTGTATTAATACCTGGTGAAATAACAAAACCCGGTTTTGCATCTAATGTTTTTAAAGCATTACGCTGTTCCTTTGTAAGTCCTTTCAATATAGAATTCGCATCATCAATTCCAGTTAAAGTAGATGTATTCACCTCTTCTGCCAATACGTTATATGGAATTCCTTGAGACAATAACATACCAGCAGTCAACGTTCCAATAAGAATCTTTCCAAATTTTCCTCTCTTCATATGGCATCCCCTTATCATTACAAAATTATTTTTTCTAAACGAATTAATTCTCAAAACCTTGTTCAGCATTGGCAATTCTATTAATCTTGAATCTTTATTTCATATGATTGAGAATATCCAGCACTGCTACCATCCGCTTATTTCCAATCTTTTTCTATAAAAGCCCCCTATAATTTATTTTCAGTAACAGATTTTCATAAAATGAATTATTAATAGGATTAAACTATAATTCTATTTTTATTATTCCACATTTTGATTTTTCTGAAAATTAAACAAAAGGAGTAATTTTTGTTCTAATGATTCTACACCTAAATAGTACAAAAGAACTATCTTGCTCTTTATTCCCTATAATATAGAATAAAGAAACATGATAGTTCTTTTAGACATCTCTTATTTAGTCCAGCGGAACCAGCTGATTTCGAACAGCATAAATTACCGCTTGCGAACGACTTTTTACATTCAGTTTTTTAAAAATTTTATTGATGTGAATTTTAACTGTCTTGTCACTAATATATAGAGCTTCAGCAATTTCTTTATTACTAAGCCCCTTGACCAATTCAAAGAGAATTTCCTTTTCACGCTCTGTCAGTTCATTTTCGTTTGGTTCTAATTTCATTTGTTGCTGATGATACGTAATTAGTTTTTTAGTCATGCGCGGATGAATAACTGAATCTCCTTGATATAACATTCGAATTGCTGCCACTACTTGCTCTGATGATGAATCCTTCAATAAATAGCCATCAGCACCTGCCTGAAGCGCATCCATTAAATACTCATCATGCTCATACATAGTAAAAGCAAGCACCCGGCAAGTTGGATACTGTTTTTTCACTAGTGCCGTAGCTTCAATTCCATTTTTTCCTGGAATATTGATATCCATCAAGATACAATCTGGACTGCATTCCTCAACTTTCTCTAATACCTCGTCCCCAGAGACCGCTTCTCCAACTACTCTTATATCAGATTCAACCTCTAATATGCTGCGAATTGCGTCTCGTAAAAAAGCATGATCATCCACTACTAATATTTTAATCATTTTACGCACCCCTTGTTTGTGAATCTGGAATTAACAATGTAATTTCTGTCCCTTTCCCTACAGAACTATCAATTTGTAAAGTAGCCCCCAGCTGTTCAGCTTGTTCATTCATATGTAATATACCATAATGTGGTTCACACTTCGTTTTCACCATAGACTCAAATAGAGAAAAACCCACTCCATTATCTTTCACCTTTAAAAGTACGTGTTCCCGCTGATAACTTAACAGAACATCAACCTTTTCCGCTTGTGCATGTTTAACAATGTTCTGTAAACTCTCTTGGAATGTATCAAAAATGACTCTTTCTTTAGAAAAACTGAGTGTACGAGAATGACCTCTTTCATGGTATCTAATATCTAGTTCATATTCTTGTTTTATAGATTTTATCTTACTTGCTATCGCTTGCTTGAGTCCTAATTGCTGCGTTGGGTACGGCTTTAAGGCATAAATAGAATAGCGAACTTCCCCTAAGCTTCCCCTTAATTTCCTAATACTTTTCTCCACTACTTGCTGCATCTCAATTGGTTTATCACGATATTTTTTCTGGGCGGATTCTAGTTGAAATATCACTCCAGCTAACGCTTGCGCAATACCATCATGAATTTCGCGAGCAATTCTATTTCTTTCTTCTAAAATCATCCTTTTTTCTTGTTCGGAAATCAATATTCTCGTTTTAACTATATTAGCTAATTGATTAGAAAAAGTTTCTAATAACTGCACATCTTCTGGAAAAAAGCCAAAATTTCTACTTTTTCCTGCAACAAACATCCCAATCAACTCATTATTTACAATGAGAGGAAAATAAACAAGGGAGCGTATAACATCCTCAAACACACCATCTCCCGGTGCTGTACCAACTTTTCAATTATTAAACACTACATTTTTAGATATCTCCTCAAACTTTTTGGCATCATCAGAATAATCAGACATACATTCTTTCAACTTTCCATCCTTTAACTGAATATTCCATTCTCCCTCGTCTTTTGTCCATAATACATATGCTTGTATTCCTAAAAATCCTTTAAGTGATTTTTTTATATGTTGTAGATTTCCACTAGATAATCCACGGCTTAATTCTGTCGTAATGAGAAAAAATTCATATAATCTTTCTTTTTCCATCCGTATTCTTGCAGAAAATGAACTAATAATTGAGATTGCTACAAGTGGAAAGAAGAAGAAAAAAACTACAATTTCATTCATCTCTAAACGATATTGCGTACCTAATATATGTATAAGTGCAGCATAGAATAAACAAAAACTTTCGCAAAGAAATACTGATATGTTTTTTTGATTCCACCGACGTACCGAATATGGCTGAGGAAGAAGTACTATTAATAAATCATAGAAAAGGTTGTTGAAAAAACAAAAAAATATGCTAAACAATAGCAAAAATATTAATTTCTCATATAAAACTGTCACATTCATTCCGCTAATCAACCACAGCATACAATTGCTAGAAAACCATTCTGCTAGTATAAGGCTAAGAGCATGCTGAGTACTATTAAAAAGCATCCTTTCTACCGGCGAACGGCGAAGCAGATGAATAATTAACGTAACAAATACAAGAGAGAGTACAGTTATATGCGTTTCAAACAACAAAAGCATCGAATAAATAATTGGAAAGCTGAGTGAGCTGACTCCCCTCCAAAATCGCACAGGAAAGTACTCAGTAATCCCCATAAAAAGTAATAACAATACTAATATTGTTGGATGAGAAGGGATTTTAATTTCAAGTAAAGATATAGTTATAATAATCAAACCAAAAAAAGAAACAAAATAAAGATAAAAACTAGCAAATTTTTCTCTCATAGAAATAGAATCTACATCTTTCAAAACAGTCCCTTCTTTCTTTGTAAAAATATATTTTCTTTATTATCCAACAAAAAACCGGCACTGGCAAAATGGAAAAACTTCCACTAGCCAATCACCGGCTGTGTACTATACCTAAAAAGGCAAGACACAATATTAGTATAAATTGCTTTTCATCTATTTCCTATTCATCAAATGATGTAATTGTACATACCATTGGACGTAATCTTTATAGTACAAAAGATATATATTAACATCGTTAATCTAGTATAGATATAATTTGCTTGTAAATTTATATCTAAATTCAAAGCAAGAAACTGTTGATGTTATACATCATCCCCATAAAACCCTTAATACCAATAGACAAATACTATCTATACACATTGTATTTCCAATTGTTTGCGATTCTACAGATTCCCACCAACAAATATAAGCATAAATTTTTCATAATAAGCAAAAATTAACAACATGATTTTATTCTATAAGAGGTGGAAATTATGACACAAGTAAAACAAAACGCTAAGCAATCTGGAAATAAAGAAAAGCATATGTTTCCATCCCTTGCAGAAAATATCAACTACCTTAAAAACAAACTATTTCATTCCGATGATTTAAAAAAACTTGAACTTCCTTTTCAAAATAAAAAAGGCACTCTATTATATATTGAATCTTTAGCAGATCCTAATTTAATTCATCAATTTGCCCTCGAACCTTTATTAACACGAACTGAATTATCACTTAATGAAGCCTTTTCTACATTAAACATGAAAAGCGAAACAAACTTACTGTATGGAATACAACTTTTATTACAAGGAAAATCCTTGTATTTTCACGAAAAGGCACAGAGTTTTTGCATTTTCGAAACAGCATTATCTCTAAAAAGAGATATAAAAGAACCTGATAACGAAGGAATTGTCCGCGGACCACATACTGGTTTTGTAGAAGATTTAGCTACTAATTTAACTTCCATTCGCAAGCTCATTAAAAATCCAAATTTAGTGGTGAAATATTTTACTCTTGGAGAAGAAATGAACACGAAAGTTGCTATCGTCTATATGCAAGATTTAGCGAACGATGAACTTGTAACAGAGGTAAAAAGAAGATTACAAACTATTAAAACTGATTCATTAATGCCACCAGGATATATACAGGAATTTATTGAAGATACATCTTTTTCACCATTTCCACAACAGCTAAACACAGAGCGTCCAGATCGGACAGTAGCGAATCTTATGGAAGGTAGAGTTGCTATTTTAGCAGATGGAGATCCAACAGCTCTTATTGTTCCTGTAACATTATTTGCTTTCTATCAATCACCAGACGATTATAACAATCGCTGGATTGTTGGCTCTTTCATTCGACTGCTTCGCATTGTAAGTTTTTTAATCGCTTTTCTCTTACCTGCTTTTTATATCGCAACCGTTGCTTTTCATCCTGACGTTTTACCGCTCGAATTAGTTTATACGATTAAATCTTCATTAGAGCTTGTACCGTTTCCTCCTATCATTGAAGCTTTATTACTGGAGTTAATCTTTGAACTATTACGGGAAGCTGGGATTCGTTTACCAAGCCGTGTTGGCCAAACGATCGGTATTGTAGGCGGTTTAGTAATTGGCGATGCCATTGTAAAAGCGGGGCTTGTTTCTTATACGATGACGATTGTAGTTGCTTTAACAGCGATTTCATCATTTCTCGTTCCATCAAATGATATGAGTTCTGCTGTTCGTATACTTCGATTTCCATTAATGATTTTAGCTGCCCTATTCGGCTATGTTGGTATTTCATTTGGGCTAATTATTACATTTGTTCATTTATGTCAACTTCATTCGTTTCATACACCATATCTTTCTCCAATCGCT
Source organism: Bacillus sp. XF8 (assembly GCF_017498755.1). Taxonomy (NCBI): domain Bacteria; kingdom Bacillati; phylum Bacillota; class Bacilli; order Caryophanales; family Bacillaceae; genus Bacillus; species Bacillus sp. XF8. The sequence continues at coordinate 19,502 of NZ_JAGDQK010000015.1, forward strand.
CCAATGCGAATAAAAGATATGAAAGATGCGTTTGTAAGGCTCCCGATTTGGTCTTTTAGGAACCGCCCTCATGATCCAAAACCTAAAAAAATGTTAAGGCAGCCAATCAATAGAGAGGATGATAGGGATGATCAGCAATCAAAGTAAAATTACACTTGGGCAACTTACCGTTTTTATTATTCAATGTCAAATTGGTGTAGGTATCCTCTCTCTTCCCAATCGCCTTCACTCTATTTCAAAAGGTGGTGGATGGATTTCCACACTAATAGCAGGACTTGTCATTCAAATCATTATTTTGCTCATGTGGTTATTAATGAAACGATTTCCGGGAGCTACACTCTATGAAATTGTTTCAAAGATGTTCGGAAACGTATTTGGAAAAATACTTGGTGTTTCTTATATTTTCTACTTTATGCTTATTGGTATGACAATTACGTTAAATGCTTGCAGCGTCATTAAAATATAGATTTTACAAGCAACTCCTTGGTCTATTGTTCTCATATTATTTACGGTCGCTTGTTCATTTGTAGCTTATAACACGTTCAAAGTCATTGTACGATTTTACGTTATGATATCTATCCTTATTGTTCCAATGGCTTTTTTAATTGGGCTCGGTCTTATCAATGCTGAATTTTCATATATTTTCCCAATTACAGAAGCAGGTTGGTGGAACATTATTCGAGCATCGAAAGAAACGATAACTGCGATGTATGGGTTTGAAATTATGCTCATCGCCTATCCGTTTGCACACGGAAGCCCTACAGCAAGGTTAAAAGCTATTTCAGTTGCCAATGGATTTGTAACGATATTCTATACGTTTATAGTATGGATTTGCTTTATTGCCTTTAGCCCAAGGCAAATTGAGTTAATCCCTCAACCAGTCGTCTATTTATTAAGATCTCTTCATCTCGGTATTATAGATCGTGCGGATCTCATTTTCATTCCTATATGGATGACCACTGTTGTAGCATCTATTGCCAGCTATTTCTGTGCATCATCAACTGGAATAGGATATATTTTCAAACTAGAGAAGCATCAAAAAGCTGTTCCCATTATAGGTCTTATTACTTTTGGCATCGCCTGTTTTTTGAATACTCCTGAAGAACTAGAAAAGATTGCCAAATTCTCAGATCACACCACCTATATTTTCATTGACATTCTTCCTTTCTTATTTTTACTTTACGCCCTACTGCGAAATAAACAAGGAGAAGAAACATGCTACAAAGAATAATAAATTTATGTATCATGATATGTACTGTACTATTTCTTTCCGGATGTTGGGATCAAGAACCATTAAGAGACGCGCACCTAGCATATAGTATTGCATATGACGCAATATCTGAAAATCGGTTAATGCAAACCGTCGAACTTATCAAAAGCTCAGGTGGAGAACAATCCTCTGTTTTAAATGAAATTCACTCAGCGACCGGTCATACTGCACGAGATACGAGTGATTCATTAAGAAAAAATGTAACAGGTAATACTCGTTATTTTAAATATAACGTACAGTTAACAGGAAAAGCTCTTGAAAAAAAGGGAATATTCCCACTACTAGATGTCGGTCTCCGTGATCCCGGTAATCCAACTGCACCTGTAAAACTCATTTCAGTAGATGGTAAAGCCTCTAAAGTTCTTGAGAAGAAAAAAGCAGGAAATTTATTAATAGGTGAATTTTTAAAGAAAAAAGTACGAAGTTTAGAAGACATGAGTGTTTTTCCAAACGAAACATTAGAAGGAGTATTTCGCAAAATAGCAGACCCTGGAGAAGATTTTACTCTTCCTTCTATAAAAGTAAAAGGGAAAGAAATCATTGCAAATGGCCTAGCATTATTTCACAATGATAAATTAACAGGACACCTTCCTCTTAATCAATCGGTACTTTTCGTATTGCTATCTGAAGAAATGGGGAAAAATGCTCGCATAACACAGAAACTGTCAGGAAAAGATTCATCCAAACCAGCTAATTATGTCACCATTGAAGTAAATAAGCAAAAGGTAAAAAGAAAAATAAAAGTGACAACAGACAAAAAGGGAAATATTCATGTAAATATTAAACTTCAATTACGAGTCATTGTCGTCGAATATCCGAGAGATCATTTGCATAAAGCAAAAGAGCGTAAAAAATTAAATAAACAATTATCCGAACAGCTTACAAAAGAATCAAAAAAGATTATTAAAACTTTCCAAAAAGCTCATTGTGATGCCTTTGGTGTTGGACGACATCTTATCGCCTATCATCCAGATTTATGGAAGAAAAAGAACTGGAAAAAAGATTATCAAAAGGTAAAGTTTACTCCTGAAGTAGAAGTCAAAATGTTATATGGCGGCGTTTTAAATTAATAAAAGGTTGTATGCTCATAACATACAACCTCTCCAATTATTTAGTAAATCGATACACAATGGATTCATACGGTCTAAGTGTAAGGTTTCTAATATCTTCACCTGAATCATGATAGTTTGAGAGTAATATTTCTTGCTTCATTCCATTTATTTTAACTTCTTCTGGTACAGAATAAGTTATTGCTTTCTCATAAAAATTATTCACAACAAGTAGTACTTCATTATTTAACGTTCGTGTATACACCCAAATCTTTTGGTGATTCATATCTATGATTTCATATTTACCATCTGTAATTACATCATATTTTTTTCTAAGGTCAATTAATTTTTTATAGTGGTAAAAAACAGACTCTTTATCTTTTAGCGCTTTTTCTACATTAACCTCTTTATAATTCTCTGCAACTGAAATCCAAGGTGTACTTGTTGTAAAGCCAGCATTCGCTTCTCCATCCCACTGCATAGGAGTGCGCGAATTATCACGAGATTTTTGCTGCAAAATACCAATTATTTCTTCGTTTGACATTCCTTCTTCTTGTTTTATTTTATAAATATTTAAAGATTCTACATCACGATACAAATCAATATTACCGAATTCTGGATTCGTCATGCCAATTTCTTCACCTTGATAAATATAAGGTGTTCCTTGCAACATATGCATCGCCGTTGCTAGCGTTTTTGCAGATTCATTTCGATACCGCTTATCATCACCAAAGCGAGATACAATGCGCGGTTGATCATGGTTACACCAGAACAGAGCATTCCATCCCCCGCCTTCTTGCATCTCAATTTGCCACTTCGACATGATTTCTTTTAGTTTCACAAAATCAAAATCGGCTTTTGTCCACTTGTCACCATTTGGATAATCTACTTTTAAATGATGAAAGCTAAATGTCATACTTAATTCCTTACGCTCTGGATTCGAATACTTAATACAATTATCAATTGTTGTAGATGACATTTCTCCAACCGTGATTACATCTTTTCCTTCAAATACTTCACTGTTCATCTCTTGTAAATATTCATGAACACGCGGTCCATCTGTATAGTATTTACGCCCATCGCTTGTCGCTGCAATTCCTTCATCATTTAAAAATCTTTGATCTTTAGAAATTAAGTTAATTACATCAAGCCTAAATCCTTTAACCCCTTTTTCAAGCCAAAAGCGCATCATTTTGTATACTTCTTCTCGAAGTTTTTCATTTTCCCAATTTAAATCAGCTTGGGTTTTATCAAATAGATGCAAATAATATTGCCCCGTTTTCTCATCATATTCCCAAGCGGAGCCACCAAACTTAGACTGCCAATTATTCTTTTCATCACGCCAAATATAAAAATCACGATACGGGCTGTTTTTATCATGGCGCGCTTCCTGAAACCACTTATGCTCCGTCGAACTATGGTTCACAACAATATCAAGCATAATATCAATTTCACGTTTCTTTGCTTCTGCTAGTAATTCTTCAAATTCCTCCATCGTTCCATAAGACGGATCTATAGAATAATAATCGCTGACATCATACCCATTATCATTTTGCGGTGAACGATAGATTGGCGTAAGCCAAATATAATCAACACCAAGTTCTTGTAAATAGTCTAATTTCTCTGTTACACCTTTTATATCGCCTGTCTCTTTATTATAATAGCTATTAAAGCTTTTCGGATAAATTTGATAGACAACACTTTTATGCCAATCTTTCATGCTAAAATGCCTCCTACTTCTGTTTTACTCGTCTTGCAAATAACCACGTTAACACAAACGGTACTACTACTGCGATTATCATCCCAACCACAAACATTGGAATCGATTTTGGAATGATAGAAATAAATGCTGGTAACCCGCCAATTCCAATTGCCGGAGCTAATACACCGTTTAACGTAATAAATACTGCTGCAAATGCCGATCCCGTAATAGCTGCATAAAACGGAAATTTATTTCTTAAATTCACACCGAACATCGCTGGCTCGGTAATACCGAAGTATGCTGAAATCGCTGATGTTGACGCCATACTTTTATCATTTTGATTTTTTGAAATCCAAAACATTGCTAGTGCTGCGCTACCTTGTGCGAGATTAGAAAGTGCAATCATCGGCCAAATGAATGTACCGCCATTTTGCGCGATTAACTGTAAATCAATCGCAATAAACATATGATGCATACCTGTAATTACGAGTGGTGCATATAACGCGCCAAATAATAATGCTCCAAGTGCAGGAACTGTTTCGTATACACCAACTAGACCAGCTGTTAATAAATCACCAATATGACGTGTAACTGGACCAATAACTCCTAACGCTAATACACCAGTTACAACAATTGTGGTAATCGGAACAACTAATAATTGAATCGCATTTGGTACACGTTGCTTAAGGAAAATTTCCACTTTACTTAATACAAATGCTGCTACTAAAATCGGTAAAATCTGTCCTTGATATCCTACTTTTTCAATTTGGAACAGCCCTAAAATATCAAAGTATTCAATCTTTTGTCCATCTAGACCTGCTGCTGCTTTCCCGTAATTCCATGCATTTAATAAATCAGGATGTACAAGCATTAACCCCATCACAATACCAAGTATCGGACTGCCACCAAAACGCTTCGTTGCTGACCAACCAACAAGTGCTGGTAAGAATACGAATGCTGTATTGGCCATCATATTAATTAAATCCCAAAGTCCGCCTAAGTTTGGATATACTTCTAATAGATTTTTCCCTTCAAAAAATAAGTCCTTTGCTCCTAATAAATTATTAATTCCCATCAATAAACCAGCTGTAACAATTGCTGGTAAAATCGGCATAAATACATCAGAAAATATTTTGACAAACTTTTGCATTGGATTTAATCTCTGATTCCCTGAGTCCTTTACATCCGCTACTGTCGATTCTTTCATACCTGCGAGCGTTATCAATTCTGTATATACACGATCCACATCTCCTGGACCAATAACAATTTGAAATACGCCAGCGTTATGAAACGCTCCTTTTACTAAGGAAACCGCTTGCAGTTTATCGCTATCTATTTTACTTTCATCCTTTAGAGCGATGCGAAGTCTTGTTACACAGTGCGCTGCTTGTTCAATATTATCTTTACCACCAATATATTGCAGCACTTCTTCTGCTGTTTTACGATAGTCTTTCCCCATATCCCGTCCCTCTTTTCTTTTTTTGATACCGTTTACAATTACATATTAACTCGTATGTATAAGTTAGTCAATACTCGTATATACGAGTTGGTGAATTTTTTTATCAAAATACACAAAAAGAGATGAAACATGGCACTGTTTCATCTCTTTATTTTCTCCGCGCCACATCAGAAAAATGAAAAATATCCAAACGGTGACGTGATTCTGTATATTCAAATTGACTACCATCATAAAGATGCGTAAAGTTTTTTACAACAACAACATAATCTGTTCCATTCAAATCTAAATACTTACGATCATAATCTGTACCTGGTTGTACCTCGATAACACGCTGTGAATAACTAATATGTAATCCTAATTCTTTCTCAATGTATTTATAAATCGATTTCTCAGCAATTTCTTTTGTTAATCCAGGAATATATTCAGATACAAAATAGTTTACATCTAAAATTACATTTTCCCCATCAATATTTCGAACACGTTTAATATGATCTATCTTCGTTTTCGTCTTTACATTTAATAATTTAGCTATTTCTTTCGTTGCTGACAATTGCTCCATCTCTACGACATTTGTTATACAGTGGCGCCCTAATCGTTCGTTTTCCTCTTGAAAACTCACAATACCTCCAAAATTAAATTCAATGTTTTTTCGTTTTAAAACAAAAACACCTTTACCGTGAATTTTTTGCACGTATCCACGTTCCTGCAATAAATCTACAGCTTTTCTTACCGTCCCACGGCTCGCTTCATACTGCTTCATCAATTCTGTTTCAGATGGAATTTTACACCCCTCTTTTAACTTACGATTATCAATTGAATCACTTATCTCCATATAAATCTGTTCATACTTACTCATCATTTTGAATAACCCCTTGTCACCTTCTTTTTCTACTTGTATTATAGCATGACAAAAAATCATGCCAATCTCTCATCTAAAGAAGGGAGGAATATAAAACCATTTTGATTTTCCAACATATAAATCACGGCTATGGAAACGAAGGCAGACCTCCACTTGTTGTCTCCTTATGTTTTTATATAGCATGGGGCTGAAAAAGGATCTGACCGCTTCTATGCATGGTCGGATGCTCTCTCCCACCTAAAAAGAAAGGGCTTTATACCCTTTTTAAAATACACATAAATATTTAGTCACCAATACGAATTTTTATAAATTTTTTCATATTTCTCTTTTCATTCTAAAAAACATGTAGTATACTAACTTCAAAATCAGAGGAGAAAGGGAGCAAAGAACTATGCTTACGAATACAACTGTAGTTACATTTGCACAAAAACATCATCATCATACGTAAACCCTTGAAACCTAGCGGAAAAAATTACGCGTAGGTACAAGGGTTATTCCCGTTGTACCTACGTTAGGCAAAGAGCCATGTAGGTATTTTTTATCTACATGGCTCTTTTTTATTTTAAAAAAACGCTAGTAAGAAAATGATGCATGAAGAAAACTACTACAAAGGAGTTATACAATTATGGAAACGAAAAAATGGGGTTTATGGATTTTAACAGCATTTGTTGTTGGAAATATGGTTGGTGGCGGTGTATTTATGCTTCCGGCAAATTTAGCACACGTATCAGGGCCAATGGGATCTACACTTGCCTGGAGTATTACAGGACTTGGTGTATTTATGATTGCACTTGTATTCGGGAATCTTGCAGTGCGTAAACCGGAGTTAAAAGCTGGTCCACAAAGTTATGCCCAAGCAATGTTTACTTCTCAAAAAGCAGGTAAAGTTGCTGGATATAGTATGGCATGGGGATACTGGGCTGCAAACTGGGCTGCTACTGCTTCTGTTATTATTTCATTTGCAGGATACCTATCTACATTCTTCCCAGTTTTACAAAGTAAGCAAGTTCTTTTTTCACTAAATGGATTTTCATTAGAACTTGGAAAAGGATTAACATTTGCTGTATGTAGCATCATGCTATGGGGCATTCAATATATTCTTTCTCAAAATATTGATCGTGCAGGTAACATGAACCTACTTGCAACGATCGCAAAGATTATCGGATTTACAATGTTCATCGTCATTACATTATTTATTTTTAACGCTTCTAATTTTGGTGATGGTCAAACATTTATGAATGAAGCTGGAAAATCGATTCCATTAGGAGGACAGATAAATGCTGCTGCCATTGCAACTCTTTGGGCATTTATAGGAATTGAATCAGCAGTTATGTTGTCTAATCGCGCAAAATCACAGCGTGATGTAAAAAAAGCAACGATTTTCGGATTAATTATTGCACTTATTATTTACATGGCAATTACTCTACTCACAATGGGTGCTCTTCCGCAAGATGCTTTAAAAGAATCTCAAAAACCATTGGTGGATGCATTAAACCTAGCAATTGGTAATAAAGGTGCTTACATCATGGCACTGCTTGCACTTGTATCTTTATTTGGATCTACTGTAGGTTGGATTGTAGTTAGTTCAGAGGTTCCATATCAAGCAGCAAAAAATGGACTTTTCCCAAAATTCTTTGGAAAGACCAATCAAAAAGGAAGTCCTTCAAAATCGTTGTTTGTTACTAATGTTATGACTCAAATTTTCTTATTTTCAACAATATCTGGAACTGTCTCAGAAGCGTATAATTTCGCAATTGTTGTCGCGACGTTAGCTTATTTAATTCCATATCTTGTTTCTACCCTATACCAATTAAAGCTTGTTATAACAGGAGAAACATACGATATAACACCAGGCTCTCGAGTAAAAGATGGAATCATTACCTTACTTGCACTCCTATACTCTATTTGGGTAATTAAAACTGGAACAGCCGACTTAAAAACATTTTTCTTAGGAATCGGATTATTTGTATTAGGGCTTATCCTCTATCCAATTTTGATGAAGAATTCATCTACTCCCGTTTCAGAACAACCAAATAAAAAATAAGCTAATACAAAAGAAGCTGCCAGCACCATCCAAATACAATAAATGGTTCGCTCGCAGCTTCTTTTTTCTATTAATTACTTTTATGTTGTTCCACATGAAACTCTTTTTGGACTAATAAAACAAGAGAAAGTCCGCCCATTAATAACATAATAATTAAAGAAATGACACCTATCCAATGGAGGTGTTCCCAAAAGTAACCGCTAAATGAACCAACAAAACTTGAACCTAAATAGTAGAATAATAAATATAATGCAGCAGCTTGAGCCTTATTAGTTTCTGCATATTTTTCAATTGATGCACTGGCAATGGAATGACTTCCAAAAAAGCCAAATGTAAAAATAGATAATCCAATTATTTTTATAATAAGATTGGGAACAAGTGTTATCATAGCACCTACCATCATAATGGTAATGGAAATCGTAAGGGTAAAAGTTCTTCCATGCTGATCTGCTTGTTTCCCCATAAATACAGAACTAAATGTTCCCATAATATAGACAATAAATAAAAATCCAATTAATGTTTGGCTTAACGAATAAGGAGGTTCCTCTAATAAAAACCCAATATAATTGTACAGTGTGACAAAACTACCCATTAATGTAAACCCAAGTAAAATAGTCGCTACTAATTGTTTATTTTTAAAATGTATTGTATAAGCATTCCACATAGATTGAAAGTTAACCGTTTGTTTCTTAGAATTCATAGGATTTGGTAATGTACGCCAAAATAGGATACTGCAAATGACCGTAATAACACCAAGCAGTCCTAATGCAATTCTCCATGATGATAGATCCGTTACAATTCCAATAAAAATACGACCAGTCATTCCTCCTATTCCATTACCACAAATATAGAGCCCCATAACTTTTCCTAATCCACTTGGTTCAAATTCTTCCCCAATATAAGTCATCGCAATGGAAGGTAGGCCAGCTATACAAACTCCAAGCAATCCTCTTAATAAAACAAGCATAATAAAATTAGGACTAAATGCTGTCAGTACTCCAATCATAGAGGTAAAGAACATCGATAAGATCATAATCCGTTTCCGACCAATTATGTCTGACATTGATGCTGCAACAAGCATCATAATCGCCATCGTCCCCGTTGTAATAGATAATGTTATACTCGCTGCCGTTGCGGAAACATGAAACTCTTTTGCCAGTATCGGTAATAGTGGTTGCGTTGCATACAGCGTAGCAAATGTAACAAATCCGCCAAGAAACAATGCTATGCTAGCATTTGTATATGTCTTTGTTCCTTTTTGGATATAACTCATTGTAATCTCCCCTTTGTCTGTTAAAACTATACTCTTTATGCTACGCTTCCTTTATCTATGTGTCTAATTTATAATTTGCATCATATCGATAACAAAAACGCATGATAGGGAGATAGATATATGGAATGGTATCAAATTGAAAATTTTATCGCTGTAGCAAAGCACAAACATTTCACAAAAGCTGCAAAAGAACAGTTAATTTCGCAGCCAGCCCTTAGCCGTTCAATCTTAAAATTGGAAGAAGAACTTGGTGTCCCATTATTTATAAGAGAGGGCAAAATAGTCTACTTAACAAGGTATGGAGAAATGTTTCTAAAACGAGCCAAGCAAGCACAAAGCGCATTACATACTGGCGTAGCAGAAATTCAAGAGAAAATTTCTCCTGATAGCGGAGAAATCTCAATTGCTTTTTTACATACATTAGGTACTCGGCCAATACCTGAGATAATTGCTGACTATAAGAAACTCTATCCAAACGTTACATTTCAAATGTACCAAGGAGCAAACATTCATCTTTTAGAAAAAGTAAAAGAAGGATTGGCAGACATGTGCCTAACTTCACCACCAATCTTACATGAACAAGTTGAATGGACAACGTTAAAAATAGAACCATTGTATCTCACTGTCTCAAAAACTCACCCATTGGCTCATCGAAAACATATATCATTTCAAGAATTAGCAAATGAAGAGTTTATTTGTTTTAAGGATGGGTATGGCCTTCGCTATATATTTAATCAAATGTGCCAAACGCTTCAGGTTCATCCAAAAATTACTTTTATGGGGGAAGAAATTGCGACTATTTTAGGCTTTGTAGCTGCTGGTTTAGGTATAGCAATATTGCCCAAAGTAAAAGAGTTCGATCAATCCCACCTACATTTTCTAGAAATTACTGATTATCCATGTGAACGAACGATTGCATTAGCTACTGCTCGCAATCATTACCTATCTCCTGCTGCGAAAACTTTTAAAGAATTTATTATTCAACATTTTCAAGAATATAATCATTAAAAAAAGAGCTTGATTACTCAAGCACCTTTTTTATAGCTAATCGCTTGCTTACCCATTTGCTCCCAAGCTGCTTGAAATTCATTTTTCGGAACAGCTATATGTGGCTCTTTTCCAAGAGGATTATGAATATACACTTTTTCTTTATCATATCCAGTCACGAGAACACTATGCTCGTAGTATGTAATACGAACCATTCCTTGCGGCGTTTCCCAATTACGAAACTGATTATCGGAAAGAGATCGAAAAGTAGAATTTGTAACTACTAACACAGGTATCCCTGAACGAATCTGTGTATAGATGCTCTCCATATCTTGTCCAGTCAAATCAATTGCTCGGTCTCCTAAATATTGCTGTGCCAATTTGTAAATTGGCTTATGATACGCACCATATCCAGGAGAAGAGTACGTATAAATATTTCCAACAAACCCCTCATTTGGATGCCCATGCTTCTTTCCAATCCAAAATGGAACTTTGTGTATTTCCTTTGCTAGCTTCATTTTATCTACTTGAATATTTGCTGACTGAAGTAACATCGCCAAGCTCGTTACTTCACACCCCCTTTTTAATTCAGGAAGCTGCCTGATAAATGGAACATGTGATAGTACAATTTTCTCAGGTAAAGGTTTTGGCGTTTCTTGTTTTACTTGCTGAAGCTTATATTGATTCGATTTCTGATCTGTTTTTACTGGCTGCAAAGGCTTCTTAGTAGCAGGAGAGCATCCCCCAAGTAATATCGTAAAAACAAAAAGGACCTTATACAACTGCACATATTTTTGCATATATATGACTCTAACTCCATTTCATATTAAAATGATTCCTTCCTATTTTGTACTATTACAGATAAAATCTCGTTGTTATTTTTTCCCGAATCATATATAGTTCTTTAGCCACTAAAAAAACAGACCGGAACATTCAAGGTCTGCTTTTTGTTACTTATTAATAACTACCATATGGATTTTGAATTGGATATGGTTCTGGGTACGTTGTTGGATATGTCACTGGGTATGGTTCTGGGTATGCTACTGGATACGGTGCTGGATAATAGCCTCCACCGCTCGACAATGCTCCAGCTGTTAGTCCTCCTAACATCCCACCTACAAAACTTCCAACTGGGAAAAATGAGCCTCCTCCCCAACCACTGCCATGAGTGTATCCGTGATGGTGCCCATGGTGATGGTGTCCGTGGTGATTGTGTCCATGGTGGCCACCATGATTCCGCATATCGTTCATTTTCCCATCTCCTTTATCACTTATTTATCCCTATCTTATGCAGGACAAATGTGGAGAGCATGGGTATTTTATCTATATTTATGCAGAAGAAAACAAAATGTCTTATAATAAGGATATTATAATAAGGCTTTTAGTAAATATATCTTACATTTTGTCCTTCCTTACTGGGCAGTGAGTACGCAAGAATGATTCTCAGTAGAAATGAAAAAATCTCATTGAAAAAAGTTTTATTTTATTGTTGAGGGATATATAAGAAAGAATAGGTGAAGTTCATACATATGAAAAATCGTATTGTTCAATTACTACTTGTTTTTACAATTACAGCAATTGTTCTCATGCTCTTAAATAGGTCCCTCATATCGTTATACACTATTTTCGGTACACTATGGCCCATCACTGTTATAGGGATTTCCTTCGTTATTTTTATTGAAAATCGTTCACCCCAAAGTACATTGGCGTGGCTTTTAGTATTAGCCCTCCTTCCAGTTATAGGTGTACTATTGTACTTACTTTTTGGAAGAAGTCGCTGGAGACGAGAGAAGCATTTACATCGTGCAGAGGAACAGCGAAATGTCTTCCGTCAGATTTTAGAAGGCAAGCGTTTAGATGTAGCACTTCCTTCCTCATTAAGTGAGCGGTCCACCTATTTAACAACGATTGTACAAAAATTCGGCGGTGGCCCTGTCGCAGATGAAACAACAACAAAGCTATTAACAAATGGAGAAGAAACATTTACTGAAATCATACAAGCTATCGAAAACGCACAGCATCACATTCATATTCAATACTATATTTATCGTTCAGATGACATCGGTACGAAAATTCGAGATGCATTAATAAAAAAAGCAAAATCCGGTGTCATCGTACGTTTTCTGTACGATGGACTTGGAAGTAATACACTACGAAATCGCTTCTTACGACCTATGAAAGAAGCTGGAATTGAAATTATGGAATTTGATTCCATTCTTTCACCGTGGCTACTTGAAACAGTAAATTATCGTAATCATCGTAAGATTGTTATTGTAGATGGCGTCATTGGTTTTACAGGTGGACTTAACGTTGGTGATGAATATCTTGGCCATTCGAAAAAGTTTCCTATTTGGCGCGATAGTCATTTAAAAATAGAAGGAAAAGCATTATATAAACTACAGGCTATTTTTCTAGAAGATTGGCTCTATGCCTCTAGTGGTTTAAATACTTACTCTTGGGATCCATTTATGAACAGAGGATATTTTCCAGGGAAAGGAGTCCCTCAAGCACAAGGCGGCGTCCAAATCGTCGCAAGCGGTCCAAGCTCGGATGATACAAATATTCGTAACGCTCTGTTAGCGGTTATGGGATCTGCAAAAAAGTCAATTTGGATTGCAACGCCGTACTTCATTCCAGATCAAGAAACATTAACATTACTACGTTTAAGTGCAACTGCTGGAATTGATGTACGCATTCTGTATCCAGGAAAAAGTGACAGTATTATTAGTGACCAAGCATCTCAATCCTACTTTACCCCACTCTTAAAAGCAGGGGCATCCATTTACCACTATAAAGATGGATTTATGCACGCCAAAATTGTACTTGTTGATGATAAAATTGCTACAATTGGTACAGCAAATATGGATATTCGTAGCTTTGAACTTAATTATGAGCTCATCGCAATGCTATATGAATCTAAAACAGTGTTAGATATAAAGCATGATTTCGAGCAAGATTTTAAAGATTCCATAGAAATTAGATGGGATTCATTCAAAAAACGAAATATCGGAAAGCGAATACTCGAATCGCTTATGCGACTCATTTCACCTTTACTGTAAATTTCTAAAAAGTAATCAAAACAAATTTGATTACTTTTTCTTTTATAATAACGTACTTTTCTCACCTCTGTCTTCCTCTTCTTTTCTTTGCATACCATATTAAAACAAGTTATCATAAGATGTATTGTTTACTTTACGAAAATAATGTTAGGTGGGAAATACATGTTAGAACAATTTCATATACATGCTGATTTAAAACAGCAATTAGCAACGATTCACGACAAAAATAAGCAAGCAGCTGGTGAAAATACACATTTAATCGGAACAAAAATGTATAAAGCATCAGATAATAGCATTATTGAAGATGCGATTACAGCACTTCTCCTTGGAAAGAACATCTTACTAAAAGGACCAACGGGAAGCGGAAAAACCGTCCTTGCAGAAACGCTTTCTTCCTTGTTTCAAAAACCAATGCACAGTATTAACTGTTCAGTTGATTTAGATGTGGAAGGTATTTTAGGATACAATACTTTAAAAACAAAAGATGGAGCATCTGAAGTTTCCTTCGTTGACGGTCCTCTTATGAAAGCAATGAAAAATGGTCATTTCCTATATATCGATGAAATCAATATGGCAAAACCTGAAACGCTCCCTCTTCTTCACGGTGCATTAGATTACCGTAAAATGATCACAAACCCATTTACACAACAAGTTGTATATGGTGATGAAGAGTACCGTGTAATTGCCGCTATTAACGAAGGTTACGTTGGAACGAGTGAACTAAATGAAGCATTAAAGAACCGCTTCGTTATTATCGAAGTTCCTTATATTCAAGGTGATACATTAAAACAACTATTATTATCTGAATCAAAATTAAAAGACGTTGCAACGATCGAAAAATTTGTCGCATTTGCAAGTGACCTAATGCCACTTGCTCGTGATGGCCGCGTAAGTGAAGAAGCAGCGAGTATTCGCGGTATTATTGACGCATGTGATTTAGGCGTATACATTCCTGTTATGCGTGCAATTGAGCGAAGCATTATCGCAAAATTAAATGATGAAACAGAACAAATGACTGTCCGTGAATTAGCAGAAAGCTATTTCTTTGAGGGATAATTCATGAGACAAATTTTTAGTGACAAAAAAATTGATGCGTCGCTGTTTCTTCAAATGGAAAATTTAATGTATGCTCTTCTAAAAGAAGCTGATGCTTACTTAGAGTATGGCTATAAAGCATATTACGACGAAATCGAAAAGAAAGTTGTCATCAGTCACTTTTGGGACGACCGAAAAGAAGAGGATACAGTAATCGGATTAAAAAGCGAGGTGTTTTTAAAAGCACTTGGCAATAAACATTACTCGGACATGGCATTAATTCGTTCTTATGCAATCGAATTACAAGAATCGCCTCTTAAAAAGTTTTTAACACAATTATTTGTTCTGTTAGAAGATTTACGGGTTGAGGAGATTGTGAAAAGCTTACGTCCTGGTACAAAACATATTTTTAGAAGACGTAAAGAAATGTATCGCAATTATTTTAGCTCACAAAATGAAATCAACCGCGTTCGTAACTATCATGGTGATCGTCTATTTTGCCTATGCTATCTTTCATTAACGAGTGATAAATATGAAATGTTTAACAATGAACATTTTGAACAAATTGAAACGATTTTACATGAAGCATTCCAAGCTCGTAATACAGAAGACACAATGTATATTGTTGAAAAAGTCCGTTATCGCTTAGAAGGATTTCTTGAAAATGATATGATTAACAACTACTTTGGACACGCACCTCTCTATCTATCTGTTATTGCTGATGAGAAGGATGGGCGTCCTGAAGATTTAGCAAATGATGACGTCCAAATCGTAGATGACGATGAGAATAAAAGCAAAATCAATGAGAGTTTCTCTACATGGCATCGTGAAAATAAAAATAATGAAAATGAAAACTTCTTACGCTTTGAATTAGAAAGTGGTACAAAAACAAATATGATGGGCGACACAGCTCGTGAGTCTGAAGATGGTGATCAAGCACTTGGTTCAGTACAAGGTACTTCGCAAAAAAGTACACAGTCGAACTTTGATGGGGCCAGTGCGGAAGATGCAAGAGCTTCCCATGCTTCGAGTCAAAATGAAGGCATATACGGTAAGTATAACGTTGGTGCCTCTCATACATTTAAAGAAGCTCGCAAGCCAAACCCTGATGAAAAGAAAGATTATCAAGCTGTTAAATCTGTCATCAATAAAGATGTAAAAGAATTAAAGAAAATTATTGAAAAAACGATTGAAAATAAAACAAACGCAAATAGTGATAAATATTACGGAAGACTCCGTAAAAAGTTCCTCCGTATTTATACAGAAAAACAACCGCGTATGTTTTATAAAAAAGGGCAAGAATCACAAGAGCTTGATGTTGCCTTTCAGTTATTAGTGGACTGTTCTGGCTCTATGTATAACAAAATGGAAGAAACGAAAAAGAGTGTTGTTCTCTTCCATGAAGCATTAAAGTCATTAAAAATCCCACATGCGATTAGTGGATTTTGGGAAGATGCTTCTAGTGCGACACCAGAAGATAAACCAAACGTAATTCATGAAGTTGTAACGTACAAAAATTCAACGCTTCCAAACGTTGGTCCAGAAATTATGCAACTTCGTGAAGAAGAAGATAATCGCGACGGTTACATTATTCGCATCGTTTCTGAAAAGCTTGCAAAAAGGCCAGAGAAGCACAAATTCTTACTTGTCTTTACAGATGGTGAACCATCCGCTTTAGACTATCAACAAGACGGTATTTTAGATACACACGAAGCTGTTAAACTTGCTCGTAAAAGCGGTATGGAAGTTATCGGGATTTTCATTGAAGAAGGCGAAGCAAAAGAAGCGACATATCAATTGATGAAAAATATTTATAACCATCACTTCTTAGTTGCGAATCATGCTGAGGACCTACGCCTAAAAATTAAGCCGTTATTGAAGAAGTTATTACTGAAGACGATTGAATAGAAAACAGGAGCCGATTCGGCTCCTGTTTTTAGCTGAAATTTGTCGAACGGTCGATATCTCATGTCAAAGCGCTGATATATTTTAATTTGCGCCGATAAAATTTCATTTACTATTTCGTTTCCCTTTGAAATTTGTATGGGATGGATGCCTTTAATAACAATTCAAGCCCTCCATCATAATATGGAAAACGCTCGTTTGCCGTTTTCATATCGACCCATTCTATTGTCGAAATTTCATCTGCATCCTGCACAGCAATATCACCATCTATCACATTGGCGTGAAAAGTAATCAGTAATGCGTGGTTGCCTAGCTCAGTAAAAAACTTTTCATTTATTGCAGCAATCCCCTGTATCTCTACAGTTAATCCCGTTTCTTCTTTTACCTCTCTTACAGCTGCAGCTTCTAATGTTTCTCCTTTTTCCACTGCTCCTCCTGGCAATGACCAAGCATCTTGTTCAACATTATGTACCATTAATACTTGGTCCTTTTCCTGATTATAAATTAATGCATATACAACATCGACTCTTTTCATATGTATTTCCTCCTATTGTATTTTTTACGTATCTAATCCTAGTTCAATTTTCGATAAAGTGAAACTTTAATCAACCTGCCCCAATCGGGTTTTACGGGCAGCCCACCTCCACCTATCTTCCTTATTTCTCTCTGAATAATAAAAATTTTTTAGAAATCTTTTTGGATATATTAAGGAAGAAGTTTTCTATCAAATATATTTGAAAGGATGTTTCATTTGTCCCCAAAAAAGGATGAACAATATACGGATGTTACAGCTGCTGAGGCAAGACATGAATACGTCATTCCAGAAGAGTTTCCTGAGGGGCCTTACGGTTCTTCCACTAACAGAAAGTTAGGAAAATCGACTCCTTGGGAGAAAGATCAAAAAACACATAAAGCATTTAGCTACGAATACGAAAAACAATATGAAGAAACAAAGCAACAATACCCTGAAGCTAGCACCGAACCGAGAAGGGTAGATACGAGTAAGGTAAAATCTATATAACGAGAAAACTTATTTCTTCCCTAGACTAAGTTTAAGTATACCGACAAAAAGAGCCGATTCAAAGGAAAATTGAATCGGCTCTTTTTTCATTAACTAAGCACTAACTCAGCTGTTAACTTTTTTTTTAACTTTGCCAGCATATCAACTGTCATTTTATCTAAATCATAATCTACTTTAAAACCCCACTCTTCTTTTGCTGCTGTTGCATCGATTGAGTTTGGCCAGCTGTTTGCAATTGTTTGACGAGCAGGGTCCACAGCGTAATCCATTGTAAACGTAGGAATGTGCTTACGAATCGCTGCTGCAATTTGCTCTGGCTCGAAACTCATTGCGGTAATATTAAAAGCATTACGATGTATTAACTTACTTGGATCTGCCTCCATTAATGAAACAATTGCTTGCAGTGCATCTGGCATATACATCATATCCATGTACGTACCTTCTGCAATGTAAGAGGTGTAAGCACCTTTTTTAATTGCTTCATAGTAAATTTCAACTGCATAGTCCGTTGTACCGCCTCCTGGAGGAGCTACATAAGAAATTAAACCTGGGAAACGTACACCACGTGTATCAACGCCAAATTTTTGATAATAGTAATCACATAACAATTCTCCTGCTACTTTGTTTACCCCATACATTGTAGTAGGTCGCTGAATCGTATCTTGCGGTGTATTGTCTTTTGGCGTTGTTGGACCAAATGCACCGATAGAACTTGGTGTGAAAAATTTACAGTCAAGTTCACGTGCTGCTTCTAATGCATTTACAAGCCCACCCATATTTAAATTCCACGCAAATAACGGATTTTTTTCTGCGGTTGCTGAAAGTAAAGCTGCTAAATGAATAATTGTATCCACTTCATTACGTTTCGCAATATCATGCAGTTTCTGACCATCTGTTACATCTAATGTTTCAAATGGACCAGACTTTACTACATCACTATCTGTTTCACGAATATCTGTTGCAATAACGTTTGATGCACCGTATACATCACGAAGTTTCATTACAAGTTCAGAACCAATTTGCCCTAAAGAACCGGTTACTAGAATTTTTTTCATTTTCCCCACTCCTCATTTGCAAGCTTTCAAAAGATGTAAATGTGTTAAATGATTCCCATTTCTTTTCCCACTTTTTCATACGTACGAATCGCTTCATCCAGCATTTCTTTCGTATGTGCTGCTGTTGGCATATTGCGAACACGACCTGTTCCTTTTGCTACAGTTGGGAATACAATTGATTTTGCGTATACACCTTCTTCAATTAGACGTTTGCTAAACTCTTGTGTTAATACTTCATCACCAATAATACAAGGTGTAATTGGTGTTTCACTTTCTCCGATGTTAAATCCAAGCTCTTTTAAACCTTGTTTTAAATAACGACCATTTTCCCATAAGCGATCATGTAATTCTGTGCTTTCCATTAGAATTTCAATCGATCTCATACAAGCTGCAGCATCTGCTGGTGTTAAAGCTGTTGAGAATAAGAATGGACGTGAACGAACTTTTAGCCAATCAATTAAGTTTTGCTTTCCTGCTACATATCCACCGACTACCCCAATCGCTTTTGATAATGTACCAATTTGGAAATCTACTTTATCAGAAAGTCCGAAATGTTTTACAGTACCTGCACCTTTTCCAAGTACACCTGAACCATGTGCATCATCTACATATGTCATTAAATCTAACTCTTCTGCAATCTCAACGATTTCTGGTAGTTTCGCAACATCACCATCCATTGAGAACACGCCATCTGTAATAACCATCAATTTATTGTAAAGACCTGATTCCTTGGCCTCAGTTGCTTTTTTGCGTAAGTCTTCCATATCAGAATGTTTATAAACAATAATTTTTGCTTTTGATAAACGACTGCCGTCAATAATAGACGCATGGTTTAATTCATCAGAGAGAATTGCATCATTTTTATCCATAACAGCTGAAATCGCTGCCATATTACAGTTAAATCCTGATTGATATGCAATCGCTGCTTCTGTATGTTTAAACTTTGCAATTGTTTCTTCTAATTTGATATGCAAATCAAGAGTACCGTTAATTGTACGAACCGCTCCTGCACCAACGCCATACTTATGAATTGCACCAATTGCTGCTTCTTGCAGACGATTGTCTGTTGCTAAACCAAGATAGTTATTTGAAGATAAGTTAATATATTCTTTCCCGCCAATTGTAATGATTGGTCCATTTGGACTTTCTAGCGGATCAATTACGTTATAAAGCCCCTTTGCTTTTAAATCCTCTAAATTTTCTTCTAAAAAGTTTGCAAGTGTTTTACTAGACATCGTGAAGCCTCCCCATCGTTCATGTAAGCGAATTATTGTCTTAATAATTCCAATAATCCCTCTACTAGCTTAACACGTTTTCAAAATTTATTATAGAAAAATAGTTTAAAGAAAACGCTTACATTTTTTAATTATATAGTATTAAATACAAGAAATCTATGATTTACTTCAATTGTTTGATAGAATGAAAAAAATATTTTTAGGAGCTGAGAAAATGGCATTTACAGAATCTGAAGTATATAATAATGACTCTTTTTTTGAACAGTACATGAAGCGCAGATATCGAAAAGATAATCCAAATGAAGCAATTGAAAAGCCAGCTTTATTACAGCTCATCGGGGATATTAAAGGGAAAAACATTCTTGACTTAGGATGTGGTGATGCCAAATTTGGTGTGGAATTATTACAAAAAGGATGCCTCTCTGTCTTCTATTTTCTTGCAAAAAATAAAGTGAAAGTTTAATCAGTGGGGATTTTCTCCATCCTCCACTGATTATCAGCCCTCACCAATCGGGCTTTTACGGGCAGTAATACTCCCACCTAACTTCTTTAGAAAAGCGGAAGCGGCTCGCTCAGAATCGCAGGACGTTGGAGCACCCGACAGAGAGGCGCTTTTTGCCTCGTCCGAGGGGGCGAAACGACCGGAGATTCTAGCCGCTAGAGCTGGACAATGCTTTCGCCGAATTTTGAGGTGGGAGTATTACTGCCCTAGAATAGCGGGATAAACAAAAAAGCGATGAAATTTCATCGCTTTTGTCATTTCACTACCTGCGCTGCCTGTGGAATTAAACATCTTCCTCTTCCCTGCGGAATACAAAGCGGCGTTCCAAATAACGGATCTGTTGTAATTTGGCAATCCATACGGAAGACATCACGAACTAATTTACAATCAACAATTTCTTCCGGTTTCCCTTGTGCATAAATCTGTTTATCCTGAATAGCTACAATATTATCTGCATAGCGACATGCTAAGTTTAAATCATGTAGCACCATAACAATTGTTCGTTGTTCTGTTTCATTTAATTCGAATAACAAATCAAGTACTTCGATTTGATGAGTCATGTCTAAGTATGTTGTTGGCTCATCTAACAGTATAATATCTGTATCTTGCGCAAGTGTCATCGCAATCCAAGCACGCTGACGTTGTCCACCTGAAAGAGCATGAACATCACGCTCAGCAAATTCCGTCATACCCGTTGCCGCAAGCGCTTTTTGTACCATTTCTTCATCTTTTTCTGACCATTGTTTCAGCCATGTTTGGTATGGATAACGTCCTTGTTTCACAAGTTGTAGTACAGTTAGTCCTTCCGGAGCTTGAGGTCCCTGTGGTAAAATTGCCATTTGACGGGCAATTTGCTTTGTTTGCATATTTTGAATCACTTTATCATCTAATAAAATATCACCCGATGTCGGTTTTAATAAACGAGCAAGCGAGCGTAATAAAGTTGATTTTCCACAGCCGTTAGAACCGATAAAAATCGTAATTTTCCCTTTTGGGATCTCTAAATTTAATTCATCAATAATAATTGTTTCACCATAAGACAATGTTAACGATTTTGTCTCTAATGCTTTTTGCATGTTCATCTCCCTTTACTCCGTTTTTTAATAGATAGAAAACCATCTATGTACGCTTTACCTTTATGAATTTCGACTTTTATAAAGTAAATAAATAAAATACGGAGCACCGATTGCTGATGTAAATACACCTGCTGGGACTTCAAGCGGAGCAAAGACTGTGCGCCCAATTAAATCGGCAGCAAGTACTAAAATTGCACCAACAATAGCAGCAACTGGAAGCAGCGCACCATATAATGAACCGACTAATCTTCTTGAGATATGCGGTGCCATTAAACCAACAAATCCAATTCCACCTGCAAAAGCAACCGCTCCTCCAATTAACGCTGTACTAAGGAGCAATAGGAAAAATCTAGATTTCGTTAAGCGAATACCAAGTCCGGTAGCAATATCATCACCAAGTTCTTGTGCATTTAAATGCCTTGCAGCGACAAACGCAATCACCGTTAAAATAAGAACCCAAGGTGCTAACACCCCCACATTTTGCCACGAAGATCCGTAAACAGTACCAGTAATCCACACATTCGCTTGACTCGCTTGATAGATTGGCGCTAACAGCATGAATAATGTTGTCGCGGCTTTCGTTAGCGCCCAAAATCCAACGCCAATCAAAACAAGACTAATCGCTGATAATCCATCATTTCTCCATGCGAATAAATATACGAAAAATGCAACAATAGTTGCCCCAAGAAAAGCAGCCAGCGGCATATAATGAATGCTTACTGTTAAGGCATTGTTTTTATCACTAAATATAGCTAGGAATAATACAACCGCTACGCTAGCACCACCTGTAATCCCAATAATATCAGGAGACGCAAGTGGATTTCGAACAAGCCCTTGTAAAATACATCCTGCAACAGCAAGGGCTATTCCTACAAGAATTGCAATTAAAATACGAGGCATACGAAATTTATTGACAACCATGTTTGACATCGCATCACCATTCCCGGTAATTGCTTGCCATACATCATATGGAGCTACCTTCATCTCCCCCATACCTGCACTTGCAAAAAATAATCCTATTAAAACAATTAATAAACCTAACAAGACGAGCCAAGCTCGTTTATACATTAAAAACGAGAGGCCGTCTTTTCCTATACGAAACGGAATATACTTCTTCATTTGCTAAGCCCTCTCTTACGTGCAATATAAATAAAGAATGGTGCACCTATAAATGCTGTCATGACTCCGACTGGAACCTCTTGTGGCATGATAATATATCTCGCAGCAATATCTGCAAGCAACAGTAATATTGCACCTAATAGTCCACTATACGGCACCCTCCAGCGATGATCTACACCAACAAGTGCTCTTGCGAAATGAGGTGTAATAATTCCAACAAATCCAATTGGACCTGCGACAGCAACAGCTCCACCTGACAACAATACAATAACGAGCAAAACAACTGCCTTCATCACTACTGTTCTTTGTCCTAGCCCTTTTGCTACATCTTCTCCCATCATGAGCGTATTTACTTTCCCGGCCATCATAAGAGAAGCAATCCATCCAACTAATAAATATGGAAATACAGATTCCAATACTTCAAGCTTTCTACCTTGTACGGAACCAGCAAGCCAAAATAATACTTCTTCGAATGCCTTCTCATTCAATACAAGAAGCCCTTGTGTTAAAGAAGAAAACAAGGCACTTATTGCTACTCCTGCTAGCGTTAACTTAAGAGGAGTTGTCCCTTCTTTTCCTAAAGAACTAGAAGCAAATACAAGTGCTGCAGCAACTGCCGCACCTAAAAATGCGATCCACGTAAATGCTGATAAAGATGAAACCGAAAAAACAACAATGGCTACAACAATGAAAAAGGCAGCACCTGAGTTTAACCCGATAAAATCCGGAGCAGCAAGTGGATTTTTTGTTAAAGTTTGCATAAAGCAACCAGCGATGGCTAAACTAGCACCGACACTAGCAGCAATAAGCGCACGAGGTAAACGTACGTTTTGAATAATAATATGTTCATTCGAACCATTAAAATGGAAAAAAGCATCCAATGCTAATTTCCCACTTGTATTTGTATATCCAAAAATAATACTTCCCCAAATACAAGCAATAACTGCAATGATTCCAACAAATAATCCAACCCATTTTGCCCGATTTGTTTTTAATAACATGCAGCGTTTCTCCTTCAATGTATAATGATACGTTGTTAGTGTATTGCAACTTAAATTACGTTGTCAATGATAGTAATAATTATTTGCAATTATGAGGATAATAATTGTAAATTATTACTATTGACAATCTATTTCTAAAGCCGTAACATCAATTTTGCTAATGAAAATTATTCTCAATATGTAGGGGGATACATAATGAATTTTATCAAACAAAAATCGTTTGCATTATTTGCATTCGTACTATCATTTTCACTCCTTTTAGGTGCATGTGGTAACACGGACAATAAAGCAGAAACAAAAAAAGAAGACAAAAAAGAAATGATTACTGTCGAACATGCAATGGGTAAAACGGAAGTTCCTGCTAATCCAAAACGTGTTGTTATTTTAACAAATGAAGGAGCAGAAGCTTTACTTACTCTTGGTGTTACACCAGTAGGTGCTGCCGAAGCACCTACTGGTAATCCATTTTATCCACACACAAAGGATAAAATGAAAGATGTAAAAACTGTCGGTACCGAGCTTCAACCCAATGTAGAAGCAATTGCTTCTTTAAAACCCGACTTAATCATTGGTAACAAACTGCGTCACGAAAAAATATACGAGCAATTAAAAGGTATCGCTCCTACTGTTTTCTCAGAAACACTACGTGGTGAATGGAAAGATAACTTTAAACTTTATGCAAAAGCAGTAAATAAAGAAAAAGAAGGTCAAAAGGTATTAGCTGATTACGACAAACGTATAAAAGACTTAAAAGGCAAACTTGGAGATCAAGTAAATCAAGAAATTTCTATGGTACGCTTTATGCCTGGCGATGTTCGTATTTATCACGGAGATACATTCTCTGGGGTTATTTTAAAAGAACTTGGTTTCAAACGCCCTGGTGATCAAAACAAAAATGACTTTGCAGAGCGTAACGTGTCTAAAGAACGCATTCCTGCAATGGATGGCGATATCATCTTCTACTTCACTTACAATCAAGGAAATGAGAAAAAAGGTTCTGAATTAGAGAAAGAATATATCAATGATCCTCTATTCAAAAACTTAAATGCTTCCAAGAATGGTAAAACATACAAAGTTGACGATGTAATTTGGAATACAGCTGGCGGTGTAATGGCTGCTAACTTAATGCTAGATGATATTGAAAAACGATTTGTAAAATAGTATTTTTTTAAAAACAGCTCCCCTTTTCGAGAGCTGTTTTTTTAATTTCACGGAAGTGTCACATTATTTCATTTTGTATTTTTATTCCCAATATGTTATATTATAAAAGTAAATAAAATATATTTTCTTTATATCAGAATAGTTTTTTAAATCTAAATTTTCTGATTAGTCATTATTTTATTTTCTTTCGAACTTCAAATACTATATTTGAAAACGCTTATTATCTAATTTTCAGGGAAAAATACAGTAACGGTTAAGATTCAATAGATTATTTAAGAAATTTTCTTTCTATTCTTGTATAATTCTATTGACTTCTAAATATTTTGTAAATTAAAATGATTACATAAATATCCGTTATACAGGATTAGGGGGAAGCAAAAATGGATGCAGCTTTAAAATTAAAAAAAGCTGAAGAGCAACAATCACCAAAGAAACATCCACCTGGATTATATTTGTTGTTCTTAACAGAAATGTGGGAAAGATTTAGTTACTACGGAATGCGTGGACTTTTAGTCCTCTATTTAACAACAACTGTTGTAAGCGGAGGTCTTGGATTTGATAAGGCTTTTGCAGTGCAATTATACGGAATTTTCACAGCTTTAGTATATTTCACACCGATTATTGGTGGATGGTTAACTGACCACTTTATTACAAGACGTCATGCAATTACCCTTGGTGGTATTATTATGGCACTTGGTAACTTTGTTCTATTTTCAATGAATACAAAAACTGGTCTCTTTTTAGGATTAGGATTGTTAGTTATTGGTAATGGATTCTTCAAACCAAATATTTCTACCCTTTTAGGTGAACTATATGGTGAAAATGATTCACGCCGTGACAGTGCCTTCACAATCTTTTACATGGGTATCAACGTAGGGGCTTTCTTTGCACCACTTATTTGTGGTTTCCTAGCAGAAGATTTCTTTAAAACAAGCGTTGATGGCGTTATGGTTATGGGTTATAAATACGGGTTCCTTGCAGCTTGTATCGGTATGATTATTGGACAAATTTTCTTTAACCTATTAGCTCCTCGTTACCTTGGTAAAGCAGGAACAACAGTTGTAGGCAAAAAATCAAAAGACAAAAATGCAACAGTAATTGAGAAAAAACCTTTAACAAAACAAGAAAAGAACCGTACTTGGGCAATCATTATTTTAACTTGCTTCGTAGTTTTCTTCTGGGCAGGTTTTGAACAAGCTGGTAGCTCTTTAACACTATATACAAACACATTTGTTGATCGCACAATTTTCGGATGGGAAATTCCAACATCTTGGTTCCAATCGGTTAACCCAGCATTTATCGTACTATTAGCACCATTTGTATCTATGTTATGGATTAAACTTTCTAAATCAAAACGCGGAGATTTAAAAGTTCCAACAAAAATGGCACTTGGTATGATTTTGTTAGGTGTAGGTTACCTTGTTTTAACTTTAGCTGTTCTGAAAACTGGGAGCGACGAAGCAAATATTGCTACTAAAGCAAACTTATTATTCATCGTCTTCACATATATGTTCCATACAATTGGTGAATTATTCTTATCACCAATCGGTCTATCAATGGTAAGTGCGATAGCTCCTGTAAAATTAGCATCTCTATTAATGGGAGTATGGTTAGCAGGTTCTGGTATGGCAAACTACCTTGCTGGTGCATTAGCTGCCTTCACACAATCTTTAGGATATTTAGAAGTGTTTGCAAGCATCGGCATTATCGTAATTGTACTTGGCTTAGTACTTCTTATGTTCTCTAAAAAAATTGCACGTATGATGGAATAAGAAAATCAATAAAAAGAGACTCTGCTATAAGAGTCTCTTTTTATTTTATAATTCCACTGATTTTAGCGCTTCTTTTTCTAACAATGGCAAATACGTATCAGTACGGCGATCTCTTAAAAATTGAAGAAGGTTACGAACATTTTCAATTTCCTTCGTATCAATTGTTTGAATTAACACTCCCTCTTCTTCTTCTAAAGAACAGATAATTTCTCCCATTGGATTACTAATAAAGCTACCTCCATAAAATGTCATATCCTTTTCTTGTCCTACACGGTTTACAGCAGCCACAAACACACCATTATGAATACCATGAGCTGAAATAGCTTTTGTCCAAGCTTGCTTTGTAGAAAGCTCTGGATAATCGGGCTCTGAACCGATCGCTGAAGGATAAAATAATATTTCTGCACCTTTTAATGTCAAAATTCTCGCTACTTCAGGAAACCACTCATCCCAACATATACCAACTCCTATCCTCCCATATGTCGTATCATATACTGGATAACCAGTATTCCCTGGTGTGAAATAATATTTTTCATGATAATTTGGACCATCCGGAATATGATTTTTACGTGTTGTTCCCAAATACTTACCATCAGCATCAAAAACTGCTGCACTATTAAAATAAATCCCCTTTGCTGCCCATTCATAAAAAGGAACGATTAAGACTACACACAATTCTTTCGCTAATTGTTGCATCATTTGTAATGCATCATGCTTAAAAGAAATAGCTAATTCATAATTATAAACAGAGACATTTTGAGCAAAGTACTCGGCATGATACAGCTCTTGTAAACAAATAATCTTAGCACCCTTATTCGCTGCTTCTCTTACTTTTTCAATCGTTTTTTCTATATTTATTTTGATATTCTCACTACATGCTAATTGAACTAACCCTATTGTAATCGTGCTCATTCTTTTTCCCCTCCAGCTGTTAATTTTTGACACTTTGCTTTTCAGCTTGGAATACAACATTCCCATCTACCATTGTGAAAGTAACTGCCGCTTCTTTAATTTCTGTCACAGGTACATCAAATAAGTTACGATCCAATACGACTATATCAGCTAACTTTCCTACTTCTATTGTTCCTAGTTCATCTTCACGAAATGAAGCATATGCAGGAGCATATGTATATGCCCGTATAGCTTCAGCTAAAGAAACTCTTTCCTGTAAATTCCACTCTACGCCTTCATCATCTAACCTTGTTACCGCCCTATAAATTTCCGGTAACGGATTTAATGTAACTACAGGATAATCACTTCCAAATGCAAGCATTGCTCCGGCATCCATTAATGTTTTCATCAAATAATTGTGCTCTATTCTTTCTGATCCAATTAACTTCTTATATACTTCTCTACTTGTAAGATTAATATGT
The DNA here is from genome assembly GCF_017498755.1 of Bacillus sp. XF8. Classification (NCBI taxonomy): domain Bacteria; kingdom Bacillati; phylum Bacillota; class Bacilli; order Caryophanales; family Bacillaceae; genus Bacillus; species Bacillus sp. XF8. The sequence continues at coordinate 47,459 of NZ_JAGDQK010000015.1, forward strand.
TCAGGCTGAATAGACGCCAGTACACCTAACTTTTGAAACCTCTCAATATCGCTTGGGTGAATCATTTCAACATGCTCAATTGCATGCCTTGCATCCCTTTTACCATTTTGTATTTGTGCCTCTTCAAAAGCGTCTAGCGCTAAACGTACTGCCCCATCCCCAATCGCATGAAACCTTACACGAAACCCTTCTTTATCCGCGTCGACTGTCCATTTTTTTATTATTTTTGGAGGATAAGTTGTATAACCATTTGTCGCGCGAGTACAGTATGGTTCTAGTAAGTACGCTGTATAGCTTGTTGTAACACCATCTATAAATTGTTTAAACCCACAAAATTGAACCATATTAGAGCGATACCTTTCACTTAAACGTTTTGCTAATTTTAAATCACCATTCAGAGGAGCCACAAAATGGACCCTTGTTGTTAACTTACCTTCCTTCTCGAATTCATCATATAGCTCCGCTTCTTCTACACCCATTTCAGGTATTCTCAATAAATCATGTACAGAGGTTACGCCATATTTTGCAGCTTCCATTAAAAAACTCTGAAGCAATGCTCTATTCCGCTCAGGATTAAACTGTAATACATGTGTCGCTAATCCTACTGCATTTTCCTTTAAGATTCCTGTTGGCTCGCCATTCTGATCTTTCACAACTTCTCCATAGGGTGGATTTTTCGTTCCTCTATGAATCCCCGCCATTTCTAAGGCCTTACTGTTTAGCCACGCACAATGAAATTCAGCATGATATAAAAACACGGGCCTGTCTGCAATGAGTTCGTCTAATATATTTCGATGGGGTTCTTCCTGAGCTTCCCACAAATTCTGCTCCCAACTACTTCCAACCACACAAGGTGCATTTCTATTTGTATCAGCGTGTTTCTTTACAAGCCTTGCAACTTCTTTAGCTGAGCGTGCATGAATAAGTTGTACCCCTTCATTCACTAAGCTCCCTAGCATAAGGTGAATATGAAAGTCATGAAATCCAGGCATAATAAGCTGATTTCCAAAATCATATATCATTGTGTGAGAATCAACATAATCTTGAATTTTATCTTTTTGAACAAGAGCAATAATTTTATTATTTTTAACCACAACAGAAGCTGAGATAAAGGTTTCTTTCGTTCCTGTAAACACAGCATTACTACTTAAAATAACATCTGCTTTTTTCGTCATCATTCTCCTCCTAAATCGATAATTCTTGTCCATCTTCTTTCTGTGATTCATCAAAATTCATTTGTGGTGGTTGAACACGGAATAATTTCGTTATATAGAGTAAGTAAACAATCCCAACAAGGGCCCATATTCCTCCTAGTACCATAGACATCTTATCCAAATCGCTCCATAACTTGATCGTTATACTCGCACCAATTAACGGAATCACAAAATATAAAATTGTAGATTTTAAAGATCTCTGACGTCCTTTAACAAAGTAATGAGCAATAACTGAGATGTTTACAAATGTAAAGGCAATTAGTGCACCAAAGTTAATGAAAGAAGTGATTGTAACAAGATCAGTAAATAGTGCAGCTAGAGCAAAAATACTTACCAAAATAATATTTTTGACAGGTGTTTGAAAGCGTGGATGTATATAGGAAAAGAATGTTTTCGGCAATACCGAATCCCTTCCCATTGCATATAAAATACGTGAAACACTAGCATGAGAAGTCAAAGCTGAAGTAAAAGAAGTTACTATCATTCCTGCAAGAAATAAAGCATTAAATAAATTTCCACCTATCATTCTAGCGATTTCAGCAGCTGCTGTATCTAGACTTTTAAAAGATGAATAATCCGGATGAATTAAGTGTGCCAAATAAGAAACAAGAATATAACAACTACCAGAACAAGCAATTACAAAGAATATCGCTTTCGGAATTGTCTTTGTTGGCTGAATCGTTTCTTCTGCAAAGGTTGTTAAAGCATCGAATCCTAAAAAGGATAAACAAAGAACAGAAGCACCCGCAAATGCCGTCAAAATCGACGAATCAGAATTTATAAATGGTTTTAACGAAAATAAGGTCCCTTCTCCGTTTCCTTTAAGAAGAGATATAATACATAGAATACAAAACAAGATTAATACTATATACTGGAATCCTAAAAAAATCATATTCATTGTAATCGTTAATTTTGTCCCTACAATATTGATTACAGTAACAATTACAATCATGGCAACAATCCATATACTAGAAGGAATAGACGGGAAATATTCAGATAAATAAAGTGCTATTATGAGGAAGTTAATCATGGGAATAAACAAATAATCCATTAAAATTATCCAACCAACCATAAAACCCAGCCCTGGGCTCAAAGATTTTTGCGTATACGTATAAGCAGATCCAGAAATCGGATAGGCCTTTGTCATTTGTCCGTAACTATATGCCGTAAATAACATGGCACATAGTGCAAGTATATACGCCGTAGGTATTACACCTTTTGATAAAGATTCTACAACTCCAAATGTAGTAAATACGGTTAATGGCGCCATGTAAGCTAAACCTAGTAATACTAACTGAAAAAAATTCAACGAACGCTTTAGCTTCATTTCATTCTTCACTTTTCAACCCCCTTCTTATTGTTACTTACTCTATGCAAATCATGTTCCAATTTGTCGTTACATAGAAAAAACTGGTTTTTTCAAGCTTTTCGATGAAAAAACAAAAAGGTGGTATCTACAAAAATATACCAATATGCATAAACTATGAATTATTGCATATTTCCTTCTATTTTTATAAATAAAAAGCGAAAGTTAGCTCCTGCAAGCTAACTTTCGCTTTTTATTGCTCTTCTAACGCTGTAACTTCTACTTGCACTGTTTCATGTGGTGTTTTCACATCATGTACATTTGCGATTCCACTTCCCTCATCACAACTTTCAATCCATACTGGCACACCATGATAAGTTACATCGATTCTACTCGAAGATGACAAAATTTGTTTCACACGCTTTACATCCATTCAGTATCTCTCCTTCTACTTATTACACTCCTTTTTATCTTTTCATATCTTTATGGAATATATTCCATAAAAAAAGACGTATATTTCTATACGTCTTTTTCCATAATATTCAAATTTTACGAAAATAATGTCTTTACAACTTCACTTACTTTCTCATTATGCACTTGATAATATACTTCTAAGCCACGTCTTTCAAAACGAACAACTTTATTCTGCTTTAACTTCGTTAAATGCTGTGAAACAGTAGATTGCGGAATTTCTAATACTTCTTGCAATTGTGTTACGTTACAAGTTCCGCGTCCCATAAGCTCCATTACAAGGCGAAGGCGGAGTGGGTGAGCTAACGCTCGTAGCATTTGTACATCCTCTTCTGAAATACGACAATCAAATTGATTTTGATTCATAAAGTTCCCCTCATTTTTTCGTTTTTATTTTCTTTTTATTTATTTATATATTTGTTTTTATATTTCCTGTTACGACACAACTTTATCAACCTAAAATAAAAAAATTATTTCCTCCTTTTATCAACATACAATTAAGGGCAAAAATCCCTGCTGATTTTGAATATTATACTACACGGCTTAGTGAAAAAGCAAAACATACAGATGGGAATACTTTGCTTCTAAATGCTGTTTTCTCAACCTTTTTGTTATATTTTTTTACTTACACTACTCCTTGTAATGATATTGTAAAATACTGTTCTGAAATGATATGCAAATGTAATCTTTTTAAGTTATTTGACCATTGAACTACCCCCACCTACCTCTATATGAGCTTGAGATGGGGGATTATACTGTTTCCGCCCTAACAAAAACACTTCCTCTCGTTCAACAAAGAGGATACAACGATATAGAAATTCGGTAGTGTCCTTAGGCAAGACGACCTCTTTCTATCTCCCGAGGAAAGCAGAAAAGGTACAGCTACTTTCTTCCTATATCGAGGCGAAGAACACCATGCCATGCATCCAGTTCCTAGACCTGTTATCTGCTCTGGTGACAAGCGTAAGAGACTGGGACAAGGGAATCTTTTTTCATTATGCAAACAGTTTTTCCAGTTTTTTCTTTTCGCTCTCAAATAAGTCTAATCGCTCGATTTGTAATGCCTCTTTCGGCTGATTTACATGATATAACTGATAGAAATGATACGTACGAATATCCAATCGATTGTTTAATTGATGCCAATGGCTCCAGTGATGTGCATCTTTCTTTGGAATATAAGACTGAAGCACCTGAGGCACTTTCTCTTTGTATCCTAATCCACGAAGACCAATTGTAAAGGCCGCTGATTGATGGATTGAAACCCCAAGTTTCCGCATATATTTCATCTTCCCTGAGATAGAAGTGTAAGCTGGATTGACTTGAAAGACAGCCACGCCCCTTTTATCCGCACGACCCAGACTCGCATTTGTCATCTTCTGATAAACGAACAGACTCTTCATTCGATTCACTCGCTTATTTCCGTACCGATCACCTGCCTTCGATTGCGTGGTATCTAACTTCTCGATTACAATCGGCTTGTTATACCGCTCTGCTAAGTTAACTAATCGAATCACTTCCGCTTCGATTATCTTTGTGATTTGTCCAGCAGATTTACCTATAACTGAAAAACGGAAGGAACCACTCCCTTTATAATTTCCATCCAAAGTGTAATTCATTTTAAACATGTAGGGCCTATGACATATGAAAATATGAAGTAATACATGGATAACGTATAAAAACCCGTATACTTTACAGCATACGGGTTTTTATTTTTTGTCTAGTTTATGAACAAAATGTAGCGGAATTTTTACAGTTAGCACTATTATAGAATAATTATACTTTTCTACGTTGACAATAGTGTTGAACAGGAATATACTTAGCAATGTAAGTTGATTGTGAATTGTTTCACAAATTAATGTGAATATCTTCACATACTATAGATAGGAGTTGTCATTATTATGAGTACTTGGACACAAATTTATGATCCGTTAAACAACATTTGGTTATCAGCACTTGTTGCCGCTCTTCCAATTTTATTCTTCGTTCTTTGTTTAACAGTATTTAAAGTTAAAGGATATTTATCAGGGCTTTATAGCGTAATTTTAGCAATCATTCTTTCCATATTTGTTTACAAAATGCCTGCAACTATGGCAGTATCATCCGCTGCATTTGGAGTAGCAGCCGGGTTTTATCCAATTTGTACAATCGTTATTGCAGCAATTTTTCTTTATAAATTAACAGTAAAAACTGAACAATTTAATGTTATTCGTGATAGTATTTCTAGTATTACAAGCGACCGTCGTCTTCAAGTCTTGTTAATCGCTTATTCTTTCGGTGCTTTCTTAGAAGGTGCAGCTGGTTTTGGTGTACCGGTTGCAATTACAGCAGCATTACTTGTAGGTATGGGCTTTAATCCATTAAAAGCAGCAGGTATTTGCTTAGTTGCAAATATTGCTGGTGGAGCAATGGGAGCAATGGGTATTCCAGTTACAGTACCTGCTCAATTAACACAGATGGATGCATTAATTGTTGGTCGTCAAACTGTAACATTATTACCTTTCATTAGCTTTGTATTGCCATTCTTACTTGTTGCAATGGTAGACGGTTTTAAAGGGATTAAAGAAACTTGGCAAGGTATCCTTGTAAGTGGTGGTTCATTTGCCATTACACAATTTGTTGTAACATATTTCCTTGGGGCTGAATTAACTGATATTTTCGCAGCTGTTGTCAGCATGGTTGCATTAGCTTTATTCTTACGTGTATGGCAACCAAAATCTTCAGCTCAATCTACAGATCAACAAGTGGAAAAACATGGTTACACAATGAAACAAATTCTATATGCTTGGTCACCATTTGCTTTTCTAACTGCATTTGTAACAATTTTTAATTTAAAAGTGATCAAAGGCTTATTTGCTCCAGACGGTGCATTAGGAAGCTTAGTGTGGAACATCCAAATTCCTGGTTTACACAATCAAGTAATTAAAACAACACCTATTGTAAATGCGGACACACCATTTGCAGCGCTCTTCAAGCTAGATGTATTTTCATCTACAACTACTGCGATTGTGCTAGCAATTATCGTATCTTTACTTGTATATCGTGCAAAAGGGCAATTAGTTAAAGAACTAACTATTGAAACATTAAAAGAATTGAAAGCACCAATTTATACAATTTGTAGTGTAATTGCATTAGCATATGTAACAAACTATTCTGGTATGTCTTCTACTCTTGGACTAGCTTTATCATCTACTGGTGATGCTTTCCCAATCTTATCTCCAATCCTAGGTTGGATCGGCGTATTCTTAACTGGTTCAGTAGTATCAAGTGGTTCTTTATTCGCACCGCTTCAAGCAGTAACTGCAGCTCAATTAGATATCGTTCCATCTACACTGGTTGCATTAAACGTAGTCGGCGGTACAATGGCAAAAATGGTTTCACCACAATCAGTAGCAGTTGCTTGTGCAGCCGTTGGACTAGTTGGTAAAGAATCTGCTCTATTTAAAACAGCAATGAAATATAGCTTAATTTTCTTAGCAATAATTAGCCTACTTCAATTAACTTCTATATTTAATATCTTTTAAAAGCTGAAAACGATCCCTTCTATAAGGAATCGTTTTCAGCTTTTTTCTCTTTTTCAATGAAAGTTTTCCTTTTATTCATTACGAATAAAAGGAAAACAATCCTGATATACATGTATCAGGATTGTTTATTTTTTAATAACCATGCTCCAGCTATTTCAGGATGCGTCATTTCATATGGATCCAAAATAATATCGAGCTCTTCTTCTGTTAACACACCATGCTCTAAGCAAAGCTCACGAACAGATTTACCTGTCGCAATTGCTTCACGAGCAATTCGAGATGCCGTCTCATATCCAATATGAGGATTCACTGCCGTAATAATCCCAACGCTTTTCTCAACATATTGTTTTAACAACGCTTCATTTGCAGTAATATCCTTAATACAATACTCACGAAATACACGGAATGCATTATTCATAATACTAATGGATTGAATTAAATTAAATACTAACACCGGCTCCATTACATTTAGTTCTAATTGTCCTGCTTCTGATGCTAAACATATAGTATGGTCATTTCCAATAACTTGGAAGGCAACTTGGTTAATCACTTCTGCCATAACTGGATTTACTTTTCCTGGCATAATAGATGATCCTGGTTGACGAGCTGGTAATTGAATTTCAGCTAATCCGACACGTGGACCAGATGCCATAATACGCAAGTCATTTGCAATTTTAGACATATTCATCATACATACTTTTAGTGCTGCTGATACTTCTGTATACGCATCTGTATTTTGCGTTGCATCCACTAAATGTTCCGCGCCAACTAGTGGAAATCCACTAATACTGCGTAAATACTTAACAACCTGCTCGATATAAGTCGGATTTGCATTTAATCCTGTTCCAACAGCCGTTGCACCCATATTCACTTCATACAAATGTTGACGAGACTGCCTAATGCGTTTTATATCGCGCCCAAGCACACGACTGTACGCTTCAAATTCTTGACCAAGTCGAATTGGAACTGCATCCTGCAAATGCGTACGCCCCATTTTTATCACATGATCAAATTCTTTTGCTTTATCAATAAATGCACCATGAAGTGCATCCATTGTAATAAGAAGTTTTTCTAACATCATAAGCACCGCAATATGAATTCCTGTCGGAAACGCATCATTTGTTGATTGCGCCATGTTCACATGTGTATTTGGACTAATCGTTGCATAGCTTCCTTTTTCATAACCCATTCTCTCAAGGGCACGGTTTGCAATAACCTCATTTGTATTCATATTAATAGACGTTCCTGCCCCGCCTTGAATTGGATCAACAATAAACTGCTCATGAAACTTTCCATCAATAATTTCCTGAGCCGATTTTACAATTTCTTCGCCAATACTTGCTTGCAAATAACCTGTCTCCATATTGGCAAGTGCTGCAGCTTTTTTGACCATTGCCATTGCTGTAATTAATGAGGTATGAATACGATATCCTGTAATCGGAAAATTTTCTACAGCTCGTAATGTTTGAACGCCGTAGTAAGCTGTATTTGGTACTTCCTTTTCTCCTAGAAAGTCTTTTTCAATACGTATATCTTTGGTTGCTATCATTTTTTCATCACCTGTACTTTTCATTCTAATCGATGACCTAAAAACATTTTCTATGAAAATATGATTTTTGTCAGAGATATATTCCCATATCTTCCTTCACTATAGCACCTTTTTTGAAAGCGCAAATAATACTGTTTTTCTGCAAAATTAATTCCTCAATCATACATCTACATTGAAAATTTAATCAGTGGGAATTCCCCCTTCCCACTGATTTATAAAGATCAAGCAATTGCTGTATCTTCCGCCTCAAATTTCTTTATTTCTACTCGCTTAATTTGATGCATATCTTTTTCAAGAACTTTAAAAATCCAGCCATTTGTCTCAATGACATCGCCTTCAGTAATTGTCTGTTTTTGCATCATGATCCAGCCACCAATTGTATCTACATCGTCAGCAAATAGATGCACACCAAGCAAATCATTTACTTCACTAATGAGTACTTTTCCATCTACAATTTTATATGTTTCGCTTACATGTTCGATAGGCGGATGTTCATCTTCATCATATTCATCCCGGATTTCACCAACAATTTCCTCCAAAATATCTTCAAGTGTCACAATCCCTGCTGTTCCTCCATATTCATCATATAAAACAGCAAGAGGAATTCGTCTTTTTTGCATTTGCAGTAACAAATCATGAATTGGAATATTTTCTAATACTTCAATAACAGGTCTTGTATATGGTTTGATAGAGCATTCTTCATTTCGTCCACCATCCATATAGCGAATAAATAAGTCTTTTACATTAACCATTCCAATAATCTCATCTTTATCCTCTCCAAATACAGGATACCTTGTATACTTTTCTTGTCCAATCACTTTAATATGTGTCTCGAACGGTTCATCTTCATATAAACCGACTATTTCAGTACGCGGGACCATAATTTCTTTTGCTAACCGATTATCAAATTCAAAAATATTATTTACATATTTAAATTCCGCCTGATTAATTTCCCCACTTTCATAACTCTCCGATAAAATAAGTCTTAATTCCTCTTCTGAATGTGCAACTTCATGCTCAGAAGCGGGGTGTAATCCAAATATACCAGTCACGAGGCGAGCCGATCCATTTAGAGCCCAAATAAATGGATACATAATACGGTAAAAATAAATGAGCGGCCGAGATAGTAACAAACTTACTTGCTCCGCTTTTTGAATGGCAAGTGTTTTTGGTGCCAATTCCCCAATTACAACATGCAAAAATGTAATAACGGCAAATGCAATAATAAAAGAGACCGTACTTGCAACCGCCGGTGAAAGTGCTAGCCTTAAAAATAACGGCTCTAATACATGTTTTATAGTTGGCTCACCTAGCCAACCTAGTCCTAGAGCTGTAATTGTAATCCCAAGCTGACATGCTGATAAGTATTCGTCTAAATTTGAAATTACTTTCCTAGCTGCCAATGCCTCTCTTTTTCCTTCCCCTACAAGCTGATCAATACGACTGCTACGCACTTTTATAATTGCAAATTCAACTGCCACAAAAAAACCTGTTAACGCAATAAGAAGAGCCACCATCATTAATTTAACAAATTCCAAAGAACACCTTTAGCTTTTCTTAGCTAAAGTTACACCTCCTTTTCAAAAGAAGTTTTTTCCAAAATACAAAAACTGATTTAGAAAAAGACTAATGGAAGTTTCACTTTGTTCTTATTCTCTTCATTTGTCAAAAAGCAAACCTATATAAAATTCCCCAATTTTTAACCTTCATATAACTCTAACGGTAAACAATCGGGATCTTGGAAAAATACAAACTGTTTTCCCGTTATTTCATCAACACGTATTGATTCTGTCTCTACTCCGCATTGATTTAGATGCCTAACTGCCTCCTGTATATCTGTAACTGCAAATGCTAAATGTCTAAGGCCAGCTGCTTCAGGGAAACTTGGCCGATCTGGAGGATTTGGAAACGAAAATAACTCAATTTGATACTGTCCTCCTACACATAAATCTAATTTATAGGAATCCCTCTCTTCTCTGTACACTTCATTTAATACTTTAAAACCTAAAATTCTTGTATAAAAATCTCTGGATATTTTATAATCAGAACAAATAATTGCAATATGATGAATTCTAAATATATCCATTCCCTACTTCATTCCTCTCTTTACTAAACGTGCATATTCTTCTTTGAAATGAAAAACCTATGTAATAGAATATCTCTTTTAGGGGGCTAATTATGCGATTTGTTACTTTTTTTCTCGGTCTTGTTTTTGTTTTCTTTCTTGCCTACATTGCAAGTAATAATAAAAAGCATATTAAATTCAAACCCATTCTCATCATGCTTATTATACAGATAATTTTAACCTATTTACTATTAAATACCGCAATTGGTCTTGTGCTTGTAACTATGATTTCAAATTTATTTACAAAATTATTGGATTATGCTGCGTCTGGGGTAAATTTCGTATTTGGTGGTATTGCCAATAAAGGGGAAATGCCATTCTTCTTAAATGTACTCTTGCCAATTGTCTTCATTTCTGTCTTAATTGGTATTTTACAACATTTCAAGATATTACCATTTTGTATTCGTTGGATTGGGTTTTTCCTCAGTAAAATCAATGGACTTGGAAAACTGGAATCTTATAATGCTGTTGCTTCTGCCATTGTAGGCCAATCAGAAGTATTCATTACCGTAAAAAAACAGCTTGCGCAAATTCCAAAACATCGTCTCTATACACTATGCGCCTCCGCCATGTCGACCGTATCGATGTCAATCGTCGGTGCTTATATGACAATGATTGAGCCAAAATATGTAGTAACCGCTCTTGTCTTAAATTTATTCAGTGGTTTTATTATTGTACTTATTATTAATCCATATGAAGTGAAAGAAGAAGAAGACATTTTAGAAATTAAAGGCGAAAAACAGACCTTTTTTGAGATGCTTGGAGAATACATTCTAGATGGATTTCGCGTTGCTATTGTGGTCGGTGCCATGTTAATTGGATTTGTTGCCTTAATTAGCTGTATTAATGATTTATTCCATCTTATTTTTGGAATTACATTTCAACAGTTACTTGGTTATGTTTTCTCTCCTATCGCTTTCCTTATCGGTGTGCCAAGTAAAGAAATTGTCACAGCAGGAAGCATTATGGCTACAAAGCTTGTAACGAATGAATTCGTTGCCATGATGGATCTCAGCAAACTTGCAAATACCCTCTCTCCTCGTACAGTGGGCATTATTTCCGTTTTTCTTGTATCCTTTGCTAACTTCTCTTCTATCGGAATTATTTCCGGTGCCGTTAAAGGGTTAAATGAAGAACAAGGTAATGTCGTTGCTCGCTTCGGTTTAAAACTGTTATACGGTGCAACACTCGTCAGCATTTTATCTGCAATTATTGTAAGCATTATGCTATAAAGAGGTAACATTTAATCCTTTTCTTATTCAATCTTTTTGTATACAATACGAATAGATGTCTCATAAATAATCGAGACATCTATTTTTTATACATGTACAACAATATCTATTTAGCGTACAATATCTTTTATGTGTCTCATTTACACATTATAAAAGAATATACAAATTGAATGATTTAAAGGAGAACTAAATAATGAACTCAGATTTAGAAAATACTGATAGAACCTCCAAGAGGCGATTTAAGAAAAGACGCCTACTATGGTTTGTTCTCATTCCGCTACTCATTGTAACGATTGGTGGTGGAAGCTATTCTTTCCACATATACAGTAAAGCAAAATCAATTATAAATAATGCCTATTCTAAACTAGATAGAGGCGATAAATCCGATAAACGAGAAAAAGCCGTTAAGCCAATGACCGATAATGTTTCTGTCCTTATTATGGGGGTTGATGAAAGTGATCTTCGTGAAAAATCTTATGGTAAAGCAACGCGTACAGATGCATTGTTGCTTGCTACAATCAATAAAAATGATAAATCAGTAAAGCTTGTTAGCATACCACGTGACTCACGTGTGTATATTAAATCACGCGATAAACAAGATAAAATCACGCACGCTCACGTATTTGGAGGCGTAGATAGTACAATTGATACAGTTGAGAACTTTTTAAATGTTCCTGTTGACTACTATGTGAAATTTAACTTTAAATCCTTTATAAAAATTGTCGATTCTCTTGGTGGCATCACTGTAGACGTTCCTGTTGAATTTACAGAGCAAAATAGTAAAGATGAAGCAGGCGCAGTCCATCTTAAAAAGGGGCGTCAGCATCTAAATGGTGAAGAAGCACTTGCTTTAGCAAGGACTCGTCATATCGATAGCGATTATATGCGCGGTCAGCGTCAACAGCTTGTTTTAGAAGCAATTGCTCAAAAAGCACTATCTATAAATTCCATTAATAAAATTGGTGGTTTATTAGATGCTGTTGAACATGATTTAAAAACAAACTTAACATTTGATGACATGATGACAATTACTAAGAACACAATGGGATCCGATTTAAAGATGGATAAACTCCAAGTAAAAGGTAGCGATAAATATATCGGTGGCATCTACTACTACATTCCTGATGAAAAGAGTGTACAGGACATATCCAAAACATTAAAAGAACATCTCGGTGTTACGAATAAAACTGAACATAAAAAATTATAATAAAAAGGCTGCTAGGAATTTTCCAGCAGCCTTTTTATTATAATTTCCAACAAAATACTTCCATTTTCTTACGCAAATAATGACAAAAAGAGACAAATGTTACAGGATTGTAACGTTTTTTATAAAAACATTACACCCATAAGGAAAATAATAGTATACTAGTACATACATAATACTATTTTTATCATTCATACATAAAAAACGAATACATATAACCTTATATATTAACTTTTTGGGGGGAAGTAAATGAAGCTACGTAAATTACTTATTAGTTCTGCTGTCACTGGTGGAATATTACTATGTGCAGGTGGGATTGTTGGTTATCAATACGTTTCTAAATTAAATAAACAGCTCGATACAAATGTATTGCCACATACTACATTTGAAGGCACTTCTCTTGATGGTAAAAGTAAAAAAGATGTCCAAGAAATTATTCAAAAAAAAATTGATGAATCCAATAAAAAATCTCTTAACTATGCATTCCAGGGTAATACACAAACTTATACGTGGAAAGACCTAGGGATTGAATATAAAGAAAAAGACATTGTCGAAAAAATCTTTAAAGAGCAAAAAGGAAACATTATGGATCGCTATAAAATACGAAAACAAGCTGAAAACGGCGAGCTTAAACGTGAATATAAATTAACGCCATACCTGAATACAACAGCTTATGAAGCTTTTATGAAAGAAAAATACAACGAAACTTTAAAGGAACCTGTAAATGCTGAATTAAGTGTTACTGGAACAACAGTAAATATTAGTTCAAGTCAAAATGGCGAAAAAGTTGATAAAGAAAAATTAAAAGAACTAACAACACAAGCAATTACTACTGGTACACAAGACATTCAGCTCCCAATTGCCTCCATAAAGCCAGAACGCTCTACAGAAGATATTCAAAACATGGGAATTACAGAGGTTATTGCTGAATATTCTACTCCTATGACTGGTCGAAACGGCAGTCAATCCTTTAATGTAAACAAATCTGCGAATACTTTAAGTGGCGCAATTGTAGCGCCTGACGAAACATTTAGTTTTAACGGACGCGTTGGTATTACAGATGCAGCCCATGGTTATAAATCCGCTGCTGTTTTTTTACAAGGAAAAGTTGTACAAAGTGCTGGAGGTGGCGTTTGCCAAGTTAGTAGTACTCTATATGGGGCAGCATTACGCGCTGATTTAGGAGTTGTTGCTCGTAGTAACCATTCTATGCCTGTTCACTACTTACCACTTGGTCAAGATGCTGCTGTAGCAGATTATGGACCAGATTTAAAATTCAAAAATAATACCGGCAAGCATATTTATATTCAAGCATTTTCTAATGGCAGTAGCATAACTACACGTATTTTCGGTACACCTACTGGCAAGAACGTAGAAGTTTCATCAAAAGTAATTAGTAATACTGGAAATAAAATTACGGCTGTCACATATAAAAAAGTAACACAAAACGGTCAGGTCATCTCAAATGGCCAAATTTCAAAAAGTGTATACAAAAAGGCGTGATGCTTCACGCCTTTTTGTTTTGCAATAAATGTAAAAATGTCTCTATATGTTCTCTCGTCTCTTCTAATGACCATATACGATTTCCTTGTTTGGCTGCTAATAAACAACCATCTTCCCATGCTTCTGTCTGCTTTATATATAATAACTCGCTTTTTAACTTTTCAATTGTTTCCTGTTCCTCTTGCTCTAAAAAATCCGTCATTACATCTACTATTTCTTCTTCATACACACTTAACGTACAGTATGATTTTAGAAAATATTGGAGCGTTGGATACATGCTATTCCTCTCCTTTCCTATTTATCCCGCTATTTGCAGGTAACAATCCCCCTACTGATTAAAGTTTTACTTATCTGATGGATAAGAAGTAATAATCTTAAATCCTAATGATCCTGATTTATCTCTCGCTAAAACTGTAACTGTATTCATCAGCTTATCTTTTACACTCATATCTTTCTTTAATACTGTTTTCCCAACAGGAAATGAATGCTTCGTATTTAACACGAGACGATTTTCTTTGGAATTCTTTAACCACTTCTCAATTTCCTGCTCATGTTGCTTTAAACTATCTTTAACAGCTTTTGTTGCTGTTTCTTTATCGTAGTATGTACTTGCAGCCGATACTTTATCTGTACGTAATCGTTCCTTTAGCTGATCTTCTGTCTTCCCGACATGACGTTCTATCGTATGACCATTTTTCGGTGGTCCTTCCATTTCATCTAAAATATTATCATTAATTTTCTCTACTGATGCTGAATTATTCTCTTTCGGATCCGCTTTTTTCTGTTCTTTTCCTGCACAGCCACTTAAAATTAGAATCATTGCAAGTAACATGCTAAGGAAAATACTACTTAATTGTTTCATCATATCACCTCTTTCATGATTATTATCGGAACTTCATTAAAAGTCAATTTTGGATAGAAAAAAGCGTGTAGAATACTAAAATTCTACACGCTTCGTCTTATTTCTTTAATATAGAAGCCGTAAATCCTTACGACTAAAAGTTATATCCTATACAATATCGTAACCTTGCTCCTCAATAACATCTTTTAATTGTTCTACATTTACTTTCGCTTCATCATATTCAACTGCTACTGTACCCGCTTGTAATTCAACCTCTACATTCTTTACACCCGCTAATTCTTGTAGTGCATTTGTCACCGCCATTTTACAATGATTACATGTCATTCCTTGTACATTTAATGTTACAGTCATTTCTAATTCCTCCCAAATTATAATTATTTGACGGGAGTACAACTTATCATAAGCTGTACCCCTCATAAAAACCTATCCTCAACTTATATTTTAACACGCTTCAAACGAAGAGCATTTGTTACAACAGACACAGAACTAAATGCCATCGCTGCTCCAGCGACCCACGGCTCTAATAAACCAATTGCTGCGATCGGTATACCAATCGCATTATAGAATAATGCCCAAAATAAATTTTGACGAATGTTTTTCATTGTTTTTTGACTTAAATCAATTGCTTGTGGAATATGACCTAAATCCCCACCAACTAGGGTAACATCTGCTGCTTCAATTGCTACATCTGCACCTGTTCCAATCGCCATCCCTATATCCGCTTTCGCTAATGCTGGAGCATCATTAATACCATCACCAACCATTGCTACTCGCTTGCCTTTTTGCTTTAATTGTTCTACAATATTTGCTTTTTGCTCCGGCAATACTTCTGCATATACATGGCTGATGCCAACCTGTTTTGCAATTGCTTCAGCAGTTCGTTTATTGTCTCCTGTTACCATATAAACATCAATTCCAGCAGATTGCATCGTATGGATGGCTTCTTTTGAACTTTCTTTTATCGTATCTGCAACAGAAATCATTCCTGCAAATTGATTTGAAATTGCTACAAGCATAACAGTCTTTCCATCAGCTTCTTGCTTAGTCATCACTTCTTCATACTCAGCTATATTAACACCATGTTCACTCATTAATTTTCGTGTTCCAATAATAACTGATTTACCTTCTATCATGGCCCCAATCCCATGTCCAGGTACTGCACGAAATTCTTCTACAGGTAATAATGTAATTTCTTTTTGTTTTCCATATTCTACAATAGCGGATGCTAGTGGGTGTTCCGAAACATTTTCTGCAGAAGCAGCAAGTGTTAACATCTCATCTTGCAAGCTCATTACATCTGTCACTTCTGGTTTTCCTTTTGTAACAGTGCCTGTTTTATCTAATAAAACAGCGTTAATTTTATGCGTTGCTTCTAAATACTCTCCGCCTTTAAAAAGAATTCCTTTCTCTGCCCCTTTTCCAGTTCCAACCATAATAGAAGTTGGCGTTGCAAGACCAAGTGCACAAGGACAAGCGATTACTAATACCGCTATAGCAACTTCAAGAGATTGCGGTAAATTTTGCGGAGTAATTGCAAAATACCAAACGAAAAACGCGATTGCAGCAACTGCTACAACAATCGGAACAAATATTCCAGAAATTATATCTGCCATACGCTGAATTGGCGCTTTTGATCCTTGAGCTTCTTCTACAATTTTAATAATACTAGCCAGCGCTGTATCTTTTCCAATTTTTTCAGCACGCATTGTTAATGTACCATTTTTATTAATCGTTGCTCCAATTAAAGCATCTCCAGATTGCTTTTCAACTGGGATAGATTCACCTGTAATCATCGCCTCATCAACTGACGAAGTACCCGATAAAACAATACCATCTACAGGTATCTTTCCACCTGGTTTTACAACAATAGTATCACCAATAGCAACACTTTCGATTGGAATTAACATTTCACGTCCATCGCGAATGACTAATGCCTCTTTTGCTTGTAGACTCAGTAATTTTGAAATCGCTTCCGTTGTTCTTCCTTTCGCAACCGCTTCAAAATATTTCCCAACAAGAATTAGTGTGATGAGCACTGCACTCGTTTCAAAATAAAGCTGCGGTGAATATGATGGATTTTGTAGTGTTTTCAAACCTTCATATAAGCTATAAAAATACGCTGCTGATGTACCAAGTACAACAAGCACATCCATATTTGCGCTCTTGTTTCGTAATGAACGATATGCCCCAACATAAAACTGAGAACCTATATAGAATTGCACCGGTGTTGCAAATAGTAATTGTACCCATGGATTCATTAAAAAGTGCGGCATCGGTATTCCTGTCTCAAAGGGCATATGCGCCACCATTGTATAAAGAAGTGGCAATGATAACAACATAGAAAGGAACAGCTGTCTTCGTTTTCCTTTTAATTGTTCTTCTTTTTTATTAGGGCCAGATTCTTCTTGCAGTTTACCTTTATAGCCTAATTTCGTTATTTTTTCTAAAATGACTTCTATTGTAATAAGCCCATCTTTATATACGATTGTCGCAGTATTCATCGCCAGATTAACAGTAATACTTTCTATTCCTTCTATTTTACCTATTACTTTTTCAATCCGATTTGAACATGCAGCGCATGTCATTCCTTCAATATCTAAATTTATTTTTTTTGTTCGAACTTCATATCCTAATTTCTCAATACGATTTGTGATCGTCTCTATAGTTTGTTCATCTTCATCATATTGAACAGTCGCTTGTTCCATCGCTAAATTCACATTTGCTTCCACACCATCTAGTTTATTTAACACCTTTTCTATCCGCGCAGAACAAGCTGAACATGTCATTCCATCAATACCAACTGTTATTTGTTTTGTTTTACTCATACAGTTCATCTCCCTTCTATTTTGAGAACTGCTTGATGACTTGCATCAATTCTTGAATAGATGTATCTCCATTCCCTTCTTGAATCGCTTTCGCTACACAATGATTTGTATGACGCTCCAACAATGAAAAACCAACTTTATTTAATGCTGCTTGCACCGCAGAAATTTGAATAAGCACATCAACACAATAGCGATTCTCTTCAATCATCTTTTGTATACCACGGACCTGTCCTTCGATTCTTTTCAAACGTTTTACAACTTTCTCAATTTCTTCATCCGTTCGCGGAACCATTTTTTCTTGATTTGAGCAATGATCCATAAATATACCCCCTTCTATGTATACATTATACCTGTAAGGGGTATAAAATTACAAGTTTTTACTGCCAAAAATTTATATTTTTTATATAAATCCACTCTTGCCTATATTCCCTAAATATGGTGTAATGCTAAAAAAAGCTAAAGGACATAACTGCATGCAAGAAATGATTCGCGATTTACTTACAGAGCATTACACAACTGCAATTCCGCTGAGCATTCTATTTAATATCATCATTAGCTTAGCTGGTTTTATTCCAAGCATATTTTTAACCGCGATCAATATACAGCTTTTCGGCTTAACAGACGGAACGATCATATCGATTACAGGTGAAGCATTAGGTGCAATTGTTTCATTTTATTTCTATCGACTAGGTTTCCAAAAATTTGCTCACAATAAAATAAACAACTATCCAAAAGTAGAACGTCTTCTTTATGTACAAGGTAAAGAGGCATTTTTACTCGTTCTATCATTTCGACTTGTTCCATTTATTCCATCAAGCATCATTACCTTATTTGCGGCTTTAGGCAAAATGTCGTTATTCTCTTTCAGTATTGCAAGTACAATAGGAAAAATACCGGCAATGCTTATCGAAGTGTATTCTGCATATCATGTTATGAATGGAACAAGTGAAGCAAAGTGGATTATAACAATTGCTGGTTGTATTGGGGTATTGTATATATGGAAGAAGTGGAAGAAGAAATAAAAAAGGAGCAAATTGCTCCTTTTTTATTTCTTCTAAAGGGGATTGAAATCCTATTTCACACCAACTGCATCATAAGATTGCTTCACTGCTGTAACTTCAGCAGAGTTTGCGCCATATAAATCTGCCGCAGCTTGTACTAAGCCAGCACGAGCTTGACTAAATGTAGTAGATTCAGTGAAGTATTGTGTATTTGCACGATAATAGATTGCACCTACTTTATCCTTACCAATACCATTCACTGTTACGCCATAATGCGTGCCACCATTTGCTAATAAGTATGCTGCTTTGTTAATAATACCGCTGTTCGTATGAACACCACCATTATCACCTGAACCTGTGTAACGCTTAGAATAATGATCTGGGTCACCATATTTCGTTGGATCACTCATAGAGCGAAGAGCATCTCCCGATTGACCAGGTGTATAAATATCCTCTCCAACTTCCCAATCCGGATTACGATTATCATAGTACTCTACTAAAGTACCAAAAACATCAGAAATCGCTTCATTTAATGCACCTGACTCATTTTGATAAATAAGATTTGAACTATATTCTGTAACCGCATGTGTTAATTCATGCCCAATTACATCAATTCCACC
This sequence comes from Bacillus sp. XF8, assembly GCF_017498755.1. Taxonomy (NCBI): domain Bacteria; kingdom Bacillati; phylum Bacillota; class Bacilli; order Caryophanales; family Bacillaceae; genus Bacillus; species Bacillus sp. XF8. Next base: position 66,892 of record NZ_JAGDQK010000015.1, read on the forward strand.
TGATAATGAAGTAAATGTATAACCATCTCCATCTCCATATACCATTTGCGAGCCATTCCAAAATGCGTTGTTATAATTACTTCCATAGTGGACTGTAGATTTTAACGGCGCTCCTGCATCATTAATAGAATTCCGGTTAAACGTGTTTTTATAATAATCATATGTTTTACCTGCATAATAATGAGCATCTACTGCTGCTGCATCATAAGATGCGTTGAAAACATTATCTGTATCTACCCATAAAGTTCCTGGTAATGTAGAACGATTTTTCGCATCATATGTGAAAATTGTTGCTCCTCGCGTATTGTCTTGTAAGTAATAAGATGATCCAGATAACGTTGTATTAATAGATTTCGTATCTCCTAGTACACCCTTACCTGTTCCAACTTTATTTGTTCCTGTAACAGGTTTTACAACTGCTTTCGCATCTTGTTTTGCAACATCTTGCTTAACTGGTGATTTTTCCTCACCTGTTACATGATCAATTGTATTGTATTTATTTAACACTTTACCGCTATCTGCCTCAATGAAATAATAATAGTTACCTGGCTTCGGATCTAAGAAATTTAATTTCACAACATATGCATATGTTGTATCCTCACCATTTTGGTATACATATAAATCCGCTGATGGCTCTACCTCATATTTTGGCGTTACTCCTAAATCTTGCTGCGCAATTTCAATTGCTTTTTTACCTTCAATCTTATTTTTATTTTTTAATTTTTCCTTTTTATCTAAATCAGGTACAACTGTTCCAGATAAAACTTTCAATGAACCATCTTTACTAACATGGGCTAGTTGAGTAGACCCCCATACTGGTGTACCTTCGTACATTTGTTGCATACGTACCACTGTTGCATCAGTTACAGAATCTTTTTTCACTTGTTTCACTTTGAAAGAATCCTCTGCACTCTTTTCCCCTAACTTATACTCTCCTTTTGCTGCATTTAAATAATCAAATACAACAGATTCTGCTTTCTTTCCAGTTGCTCCAGTCAAATCTCCAGAGATAAACTCAGGTGACTGCACTGCCTCGTTATACTTTTTCGTAGAGAGTACATTCTTTGAATCTGCAAATGCAGAGCTTGTCCCTCCAAATGTTGTAACTGCCATTCCTGCCGCTAACACAAATGCTAAACTCTTCTTTTTCATATAACCTTCCCCCTAATAAAAAATTTTTTTGAAAAAGAGTAGTTTTATATTAGCATTAGGTTTCCACTATTGATATACTAAAAATTCAAAAAATTCATTTCTCAAGTTTTGTAGAATTTTGGAGAACAATTATTGAGAAAGGCCCTTTCCATTTTGGAAAGGGCCTTTCTTAATATTATTATATGTTTAAAATACACTCTTACATATTAACCGTAAATATCAGGATTAGAATAGTTGATTACCTCGTCTTGTATCGATCCTAACCCATAAATATCAGGATTAGAATAATTGACTCCCCATGCGACAACTGTTACTATACCAGCTGCTAATACACCATATACGAATTTCCTCAATTTAACTCCTCCTTCTTTTCTAAAACTTTTATGGCTTCCTTATAATATTTATTACTTTCTTCGTATTCATTTTGCTCTTCAAAATACATAGCTAATTCTAAATATGCATTTTTTAATTCTTTTACATTTCCTGCATTTTTAAAGAAAGGAATTGCTTCCGTTTCTAAAAACCTTTTAAATTCTACCGGCTTTTCAAAGTATTTATATTTAAACGCGCAAAATAAAAGTATCATTTTATGATATTTTTCATCACTTTGTGAACAAGATATGCCCTTTTCAATCCATTCTTTCGCTTCTTCATATTGTTTAAGATAAATACACTGTTTAGCAATCCCATACATTGTTTCAATATAATTCATATCTATTACATTCTGTAACTCAAAACTTTGTAGAAAATATAGTTTCGCTTTATTGTACTCTTTTTTATATTGATATAATTCTCCCATATTATTTAAAGTCATTGCTTTAATCATGTCTTTTTCTGCAAAGGAATCAACTTCTCGCAATATGCTTCCATAAATTTTTAAGGCTTCTTCATATTGTCCCTTTTCCGCATAACTTAACGCAATAATCGTTTGGCAATTTATCACATATCTAAATTTATATTCATTGCGAAATCCCTCCATAGCAATATTAGCAAAGTGCATAGCTAAATGTGGAATATCCAAATGACTATAGGCCAGCCCCAGATTATAATATATTCCCGTTTCATAATATCCTTGTTCTTTTGCCATAGATTCTGTTTCTAACAAGTACTCCAGTGCCTGTTTATATTTATACTGCAAAGAATATAACAAACCTTTACTATACGCATATAACATTTTTTGAAACGGAGAATACTTCTTATACATCTTTTTTAATTTCTCTAGTTCTTCTTCAAGCGCAGGAAGATCTCTTTTCATAATTAAATAACGCGTATAAAGAAGCTTATAGTAGTTTATGATTTCAAAGTCTAAAACATGCTTCATTTCAGCTTGCAGCTCATTATATATACGTTCTACCTGTTGCTTATCCAAATGAACCAATGCATTTAACCACTCATCTAATTTCTCTTTCACTTCCGCTTCCACATCTCGTAAATCCGACACAGCAATCTCTAACCTCGCGCAGAGCAGCTGCAAAATTTCCTCTGATGCTTCTATCTTTCCATTTTCGATCTTACTTAAATATGAGACGGAACAAATGCCCTGACATAATTCTTCTTGTGTCATTTTTTGCTGTAGTCGTTTATAAAAAACTTGTTTTCCAATTTTCTCTAATGTTTGTTGCATTGTCCTCCTCCATTCTCATTTACCCTCACTACTCTAATAATACATAAAAATCAGAAAAATATAAATTAATAAATGCAATTTTTCTAAAGAATTTCACAAAAAATGGTTTTATTTCCATTTTAATAATTAATTTTTATGTTAGAAAAGGCTTCTGAACTAGTTTTTCTCAATCAATAGCTATCAACTATCGGTATTGATCTTTCTAATATAGTAAACCAAAGAAAATCCTCTTCTTACTAAGATAATCTTCTTTGGCATAAACTAGTAAAAATTGTTATACTATAACAAAATTACGGAGGTGTTTTCGCAATGAATCATTATAAAGACGATAGTTACGCCTTACATACAGATTTATATCAAATTAACATGGCTTATACGTATTGGAAAGACGGGATTCATAATCGCCGCTCTGTTTTTGATTTATATTTCCGAAAGCTTCCATTTGAAAATGGTTATGCCATTTTTGCTGGTCTTGAAAAAATTATTGAATACATAGAGAATTTTCGTTTTACCGAAAGTGATATCACTTATTTAAAAGAACTACAATTTGAAGAAGAGTTTCTGCATTATTTACAAAATATGAAGTTTACTGGAACAATTCGCAGTATGCAAGAAGGAGAAGTCGTTTTTAATAACGAACCACTATTACGCGTTGACGCACCGCTTGGTGAAGCTCAAATTATTGAAACCGCCTTATTAAACATTGTGAATTACCAAACATTAATCGCTACAAAAGCAGCTCGCATGAAACATGCAGCGAACAATGATGAACTATTAGAATTTGGTACACGCCGCGCTCATGAATTTGATGCTGCCCTTTGGGGTACACGCGCAGCCTTTATCGGTGGATTTTCTTCTACTAGCAACGTCCGTGCTGGAAAACGCTTTGGTATTCCTGTCGCTGGCACACATGCTCATTCCTTTGTCCAAGCGTACCGTGATGAGTATGTTGCATTTAAAAAGTACGCTGAAACGCATCAAAAATGCGTTTTTCTCGTTGATACATATGATACGTTAAAATCCGGTGTACCAAATGCGATTCGCGTTGCTAAAGAATTCGGCGACCGTATTGATTTTTATGGTATTCGTCTTGATAGCGGCGATATGGCTTATTTATCAAAAGAAGCACGAAAACTACTTGATGCAGCTGGATTTACAAATACAAAAATTATCGCTTCTAGCGATTTGGATGAATATACAATTATGCACTTAAAATCCCAAGGAGCAAAAATTGATGTATGGGGCGTTGGCACAAAACTCATCACTTCCTTTGAACAACCTGCATTAGGGGCTGTTTATAAGTTAGTTGCGATTGAAGATGAAAATGGGACGCTAAACGATACAATCAAAATTTCTTCTAATCCTGAAAAGATTACAACACCAGGATTAAAACGTGTATATCGCATTATTAATCGCGTCAACGGACACTCCGAAGGGGATTATATTGCGCTAGAAGCTGAAGTACCACAGCAGGAAGAACGTTTAAAAATGTTTCATCCTGTCCATACGTACATCAGTAAATTTGTGACAAATTTCGAAGCAAAAGAACTACACCATAATATTTTTGTAAAAGGTAAACGCACATATAAACTGCCTGAAATACAAAATATCCAGCAGTATGCACATGATAGTTTAAATGTATTTTGGGAAGAATATAAACGGACTCTTAATCCTGAAGAATACCCAGTTGATTTAAGCCAAGAGTGCTGGGATCATAAAATGAATTATATTCAAACTGTACGAGAGCAAATTGCAAATCGTATTCAAAAATAAAAAGAGAAGCCTTCGCTTCTCTTTTTATCTTATAAGTCTTTCACTCTAAGCACACGCATCGCATTCAATACAGCAAGTAGTGTAACACCAACATCTGAGAAAACCGCTTCCCACATTGTTGCAATCCCAAATGCACCAAGTAATAGGACAAGTCCTTTTACACCAAGTGCAAAGATAATATTTTGCCATACAATATTGCGTGTACGTTTGGCAATTTTAACAGCTGTTGCGATTTTAGAAGGTTCGTCTGTCATGATTACAATATCCGCCGCTTCGATCGCTGCATCAGACCCTAAGCCACCCATTGCAATCCCAACATCAGCTCTTGCTAATACTGGTGTATCATTAATTCCATCACCAACGAATGCAATTTTTTCTTTCGCTTGTTTTGCCCCATCAATTTTTTCAATTTCTTCTACTTTTTGCTGTGGCAATAATTCAGCATGAACTTCATCTAAACCAAGTTCTTTACCAACCGCTTCTCCAACTAATTTTGCATCACCTGTTAACATGACTGTTTTCTTAATACCAAGTTCTTTTAATTTTTGAATCGCTTGTTTTGAATCCTCTTTCACTTCATCAGAAATAACGATATAACCTGCATATGCACCATCTACAGCAACGTGAACAAGAGTGCCTACTGTTTGAGGCTGTTCGAATGCAATATTTTCTTTTCTCATTAATTTTGCATTACCTGCAAAAATTTCTTTACCTTGCACTTTTACAACTGTACCGTGACCAGAAATTTCACTGTAGTCCTCAATTATATTTTCATCAATTGATTTTCCATATGAACTTCGAATAGATTGTGCGATTGGATGATTTGAATAAACTTCTGCAAACGCAGCATATTCAAGAAGTTCTTCTTTTGTAGTTGTGCCGTTTGGCTCCATCTTCGTTACCTTGAATACACCTTTTGTTAATGTTCCTGTTTTATCAAATACGATATGTTTCACATCATTCAGCGCTTCTAAATAGTTACTTCCTTTGATTAAAATACCGCTTTTAGATGCTCCACCAATACCACCAAAGAATCCAAGTGGAATAGATACCACTAATGCACATGGACAAGAAATAACAAGGAACACTAATGCACGATAAATCCAATCTGAGAATGTAGCACCTTCTAAAATAAGAGGAGGAATAAACGCTAATACTGCTGCTGTAATAACGACGACTGGAGTGTAGTAGCGCGCAAATTTTGTAATAAAGTTTTCTGTTGGCGCTTTTCGGCTACTTGCATTTTGTACTAAATCTAAGATTTTCGATACAGTTGATTCACCAAATTCTTTTGTTACCTCAATTGTTAACACACCATTTTGGTTCACAAAACCACTTAATACATCATTCCCAACTTCTACTTCACGAGGTACAGATTCACCTGTTAATGCTGAAGTATCTACCATTGATGTTCCTTCCACTACTTTCCCATCTAACGGTACTTTCTCACCTGGTTTAACAATGATATAGTCTCCAATTTTCACATCTTCCGGTGAAATTTGTTTTGTTTCGTTGCCAACTTTAACGTTTGCATAATCAGGACGAATATCCATTAATGAAGTAATTGATTTTCGAGAACGATTTACAGCAATGCTTTGGAATAATTCACCTACTTGGTAAAAGAGCATAACCGCAACAGCTTCTGGATACTCTTGAATCGCAAATGCTCCAAGTGTGGCAATCGCCATTAAAAAGTTTTCATCAAATACTTGGCCGCGTGTTATATTTCTCACAGCTCGCCAAACAATATCTCCACCAATTAGTAAATATGCGATAACGAAAAGTGGAATTGTCATCATTTGCGGTAATCCTGCAAGTACAGCAATTCCTGTTAAAACTCCACCAATCGCTAAGCGCCACAGCATTTTCTTCACATTTCCTTCGCCATGGTCGTGGCTATGCCCATGATCATGACCTATTTTTTCTTCACGAACAACTTTTACATCTGGCTCTAACTTATGAACAATATTTTTCATATCTTGTACTGTCGTTTCAAGCTCTTTTTTATTTGCAACTTCTATTTTTAATTTCTTCGATACAAAATCAACAGTCGCATTTGAAATTGTGGGCATCTCTTTTACCTTTGTTTCAATCTTCATTGCACAATTTGCACAATCTAGCCCTTCTAATACAAATACTTCTTTTGCAACTTTTGTTTTTTGTTCATCCTTTACTTGAATGTGCGGTTCTAATTTCGTAACAAGTTGTTTCGCTTCAGTAACAACGTTATTCTCTCGATTTTTCTCTGTTTCTAAAGTCATTGTCTTTGTTGCGAAGTTCACAGAACAAGAGGAGACACCCTCTAATCCCCCAACGCCTTTTTCAATTTTCATCGCACAGTTCGCACAATCTAATCCTTCTAACACAAGTTTCCGTTTCACTAGTGCTTCTGCCATCGTTCTCCCTCCTTGCGCTTTTCTTTTCTATTCTTCCTCATTTACATGTTCAAATGCTTGCTCAAAGATATGAATTACGTGATGGTCAGCTAATGAATAATAAACAACCTTTCCCTCTTTACGGTTTTTCACAAGTTTTGCTTGTTTTAATACACGAAGCTGATGTGAAATAGAGGATTGTGTCATACCGAGTAAATAAGCTAAGTCACATACACACATTTCCGCTTCAAATAGTGCGTGTAAAATACGTGTACGCGTACGATCACCTAATACTTTAAATAACTCTGCTACTTTGCTTAAACTTTCGTCATCTGGAATTGTTTGTTTTACTTGATCAACAACTTCTTCATGGATAATTGTTTGAGAACATGCTTCTTGGCATGCTTCTACTTTATTTTCAGCCATTATAGCTCACCTCTTTATTTGAACATATGAACAATCATTCATATATCTTATACTTTTATTATATGAGCGCCCATTCATATGTGTCAATACAATCCGCACTAAATTTTCCGAACATTTTATTCACATTTAAAAAACATATGACTTATTCTCCACATCCGTTATATTATTCATACAAAAAAGAGATATACGAAGGTTTTCACCCTTTCATATACCCCTTTTTAATTTATTCAGTTTTCACTGCATCAACAACGATTTTTAATTCATCTTTTACAACCATCGTATTCTCCTTCTCTGTACACAAAGAAAAAGCCTTGCGCGCTCCCTAGGCGCACAAGGCTTACAATTCATTATATCCCTTAATTAGCTTCTTCCAAGCTATCTTGCGAACTTCCATCTTCTTTTAGATGACTGTGTTTTTTCGAATAAACAAAGTATACAACTACTCCAATTGCTAACCAAGCACCGAAGTACATCCATGTTGTTAACGGTAAGTTTACCATTAAGAATAGACAACATACGATTGAAATGATCGGTAAAATCGGTACAAGTGGCACCATAAATCCGCGCTGTAATTTCGGATGTGTTTTACGAAGGATGATAACCGATACACCAACCATCGCAAATGTTAGTAACGCTCCAATATTCGCTAAATTTGACAATTCTTTTAAATCGATAAATCCAGCAATTAAAGCACTACCAATTCCTGTTAACCAAGTTGAAAACGTTGGTGCTTCTGTCTTCTTGTTAATTTTCGCAAAAGATTCTGGCAATAAACCGTCACGACTCATTGCAAAGAATACACGTGTTGTTGCGTAAATATAAGCAAAAATTACAGCCATAATACCAATTACGGCTCCGACAGCAATTACACCAGCCACTTTATCTTGTCCAACAACTTCTAATACATAAGCCATTGCTTCAGGTACATCTAATTCCTTATAGGAAACCATACCCGTCATCACAAGACAAACTGCAACATAAATGATTGTACAAATGATTAATGAGGCAATAATACCAATTGGTAAATCACGCTGTGGATTTTTCACTTCTTCTGCTGAAGTTGCTAATGCATCGAAACCTAAGAAAGCAAAGAATACAGCTGCTCCTCCAGCAAAGACTCCACTTAAGCCATATGGTGCAAATGGAATCCAGTTTTCTGGCTTCACATAGAATACACCGACCGCAAGGAATAGGACAACAATACCAATTTTGATTAATACCATTGCATTATTCACACGTTTACTCTCTTTCGTACCACGCGATAATAGCAATGTTAACACTAGTGTAATAATCACTGCTGGCAAGTTCACAATACCACCTTGTGATGGAATCGTTAACAGTGCCTTTGGAATTTCTAACCCAAATCCACTCACCAAGTTATGGAAATAACCTGTCCATCCACCAGCTACTGCTGCCGTTGTTACAACGTATACCGATAGTAACGTCCATCCCATTAAATGGGCTACAAACTCACCAATTGTTGCATAAGAATATGTGTATACACTACCTGAGACGGGAAGTGTCGAAGCAACTTCTGCGTAACATAATGCCGCAAATCCACAAACAATTGCTGCAATCATAAATGAGAAAATAACTGCTGGACCAGCATCTCTTGCTGCTACTAACCCAGTTAATACAAGAACTCCTGTACCGATTATCGCACCAATCCCTAGCATTGTTAGGTCGAATGCCCCTAAAGTTTTGGATAAAGTCTTACTTTTACTTTCCCCCAACAATTGCGTAACGGATTTCTTCTTAAATAGGTTGGCCACGATGTATGCCCCCTTTGACTAATAAGAGCTAAGAGGTCTTCTCTCTTAGCTCTTATCATGTTGTATAAAATATTGTTCGATTGTTTTTTGTATTATGCTTCAATTAGCAAGATACTGTTTCTGCTTCTAATAATTCTTTTGCACCTTTGTATTCTACACCATGAGCTTCTGCAACTGCTTCAAATGTTACATAGCCATCTAATGTGTTAATACCTTTTAATAATGCAGAATTGCCTAGGCAAGCTTGTTTGTAGCCTTTGTTTGCAATTTGAACTGCATATGGTACTGTTACGTTTGTTAATGCAAGAGTTGATGTACGTGGAACCGCACCAGGCATGTTTGCAACTGCATAATGAACAACGCCGTGTTTTTCATAAGTTGGGTTATCATGAGTTGTAATGCGGTCAGTTGTTTCGAAAATACCACCTTGGTCAATCGCGATATCTACTACAACAGAACCTGGTTCCATTGATTTAATCATTTCTTCTGTTACAAGTTTTGGCGCTTTTGCACCTGGAATTAATACTGCACCGATAACAAGATCAGATTCTTTTACAGCTTGTGCAATATTATAAGGATTAGACATTAAAGTTTTCACTTGGTTACCGAAAATGTCATCTAATTGACGAAGACGTTCTGCACTTAAGTCGATGATTGTTACATCCGCACCTAGTCCAACTGCAATTTTAGCAGCATTTGTACCAGCTTGTCCACCGCCGATAATTGTTACTTTACCACGTTTTACCCCTGGAACGCCTGCAAGTAAGATACCTTTTCCACCTTTGTTTTTCTCAAGGAATTGTGCACCAATTTGTGCAGACATACGACCAGCTACTTCACTCATAGGTGCAAGTAATGGTAAAGAACGATTGTCTAATTGTACTGTTTCATAAGCGATTGAAACAACTTTCTTTTCAATTAAAGCTTTTGTTAATTCTGGTTCTGGAGCTAAGTGTAAATATGTGAATAAGATTAAACCTTCACTAAAGTGTTTGTATTCGCTTTCAATTGGTTCCTTAACTTTCATTACCATGTCCATGTTCCAAGCTTCTTCAGCTGTATCAACAATTTTTGCTCCTGCTTCAACATACTCAGCATCTGTAAAGCCAGATCCTAAACCTGCACCCTTTTGAATAAATACTTCGTGGTTGTTACGAACTAAATGTACAACACCAGCTGGTGTCATTGCCACACGGTTTTCGTTGTTTTTAATTTCTGTTGGTACCCCAATACGCATAATGAAATGCCCCCTTATAATTAACAGAAAAAAGGAATTCTTTTTTCTTTTTATAATAATTAATAACTTATGTCCTTATTCTAGCATAACTTCAAAGTTATGAAAACGCTAACATACCAAATTAAAAAAGTTTATATATTTGGAATAGTGTAAATATAAAGAACTTTATTTTATAAGGGGTGGTTGTGTTTTTTTATTATCTATCATTCTATTTTTATTATAACCATGAAAACTACATATTAATCATTTATTATTTGACAATAATATAACAATGTGAAAAATTCACCCAAAACGCATACATATACACTTTCTATTCCCTATAATATTTTAGAACTATATTCTTTTTATATAAATCCATTTTGATTTGTAGGCATATAAATCGCTGCTATAAAGAACAAAAGGGAGCCTGCACTCGTTTTCTCTCTTTGTTTTAACTTGGCATAGGGCAGGAAAAGGATCTGACCTATGCATGGCCAGATGCTCTCACCCACCTAAAGATTAGATTTTATATCAGTTTTTTCAATTTGTACTTATATAGTTAAAAAACAGCCACCGATATTTAACCGGCAGCTGGATAACTTATAAATAACTTTGAAAATAAATCTTCCGTTGTCTCTGTAATCTTATCAAACATATCCGTTTCGCTTTCTTCTTGCTCTTTCATCATCTTAATCGTTTCTTGTGCATCCTCAGGATAGTCTGTAATAATCCCATCGACATTGAGCTTATAATATTTCTTTAAGCTTTCCATATCATTTACAGTCCATACATAAATTGGTTTGTCTAACTTTCGTGCTGCTTTTACTAAGCGTTTATTTAACATATATTCTTCTGCCACATAGAAATCGGCTTGAACATATTTTAAATTTGCCCTGCTTGCATATAATATATATCCTACCTTTATGTCTGGATTCGCACGCTTAAATTCTTTAATGAGCGGATAGTGTAATGTTTGAATTACACATTGCTTTTCAAAGTCATTGTCCTTAATCGTTTTTAATACTTTCTTTACAAACCCCTTTTCATTTCCGTGCAGTTTCACTTCTATATTAAGTTTTATCTTATTTTTCGCAAGCTTAATAATTTCATCAAGGGTACTAATTTTTCCCGTGAATCCATCTTGACTAAGAGTCAGTTTTTGAAGCTCATCCATCGTCAAATCTGATACTTGTACATTCGCATCAGCAAGACGCTTTAATTTTAAATCATGTATTACTGCCAATTCACCATCTTTTGTTTGCAACACATCAATTTCAGCATAATCTGCTTTTGCATCAATCGCACCTTGTACAGCCTCTTTCGTATTCTCTACTCCTTTGGAAACATATCCACGATGCGCCATAATAACTGGCTCTTTATATGAATTCGAAATAAACGTTACAATGAACGCAACCACCATACCAACTGTGAACACACCAACAATGTAAACACCTATAAATTTCAAACGATGCTTTTTAAAGAAACATTTATCTGCTTTTGTTTTGGAATAATCTAAGCCTTCTTCTAATAAAACATCTTCGACTGAAACCTTTTGTAAATAAAGTCTTGTCAATGCCATAATATAAAACGGAGTCACAATAAAACTAAATAAATATAATGTACTCGTCAAAAATACAGATAGAGTAGATTCTGCTAATAGGGCAAATGTCCCTTTTGGATTCGTAAATTCATACACACCCCATAAAAACAATAAGTACACACCCATAAATAAAATAAACACGATTCCTATTGATATAAAAAAGCCGACTAAAAAAAGCAACACTTTAAAGAAATTTTCTTTTACCAAATTTGCACTTTTACGTGCAGCCGTACGAAATGGTTTTTCTTCTAAAACAATAATAGGTAAAGTGAAAATCCACCGAAGATTCAAATATGCAACTACAGCGAAGAAAGTATAGTAACCTACTTGTCCCATTGTCGTTTTAAACAATTCCCCTGTAATAAAATTTGGAATTTGAATTTCTGGGATTAATGCAGATCTATACCCCATGCTTAAAAGCGGTAACAATACAACCGCATACAAAACAAATCCAGGTAAGCAATATGTAAACAGAGAAGGTAAGTACGTTACTGTTTTATACAAAATCGGACGCAATCTCACCTTTTGCCTTTTATGTGCAAAATACGAAATAATAATAAGCACCGCGAACTCCGTAAAAATAAGAAAAAGTGCCAATATCGATAAAATTAAAATAGCTGCGATACCATACGGTGTTTTCAAAAAAGCTAGCAATTCATCATTTGTCGCATTTGCATAGCCACCCCAGTATAATAATTTATTAAAAATCATACCGAATAGCGGTATAAATACAATAGCCGCTATTAACTTATAAACGAGCTGAAACACCAGTACATTCCAAAAAGCAAATTGTACTGTTTGAAAGGAATGTCTCATGACTCCTGCTATAGATAGTCTTTTACGGTGTAGCATAAATTCCTCCAACTTCTAAAACTATATTTGAAATGGATTCTATACTTCCAGTTCACATCCATCTTTTTTATAATAATATATTCTACTTAACATGAACACTCTTATACATCCCAAAAAGAGTGACGGGTACCTCCCCATCACTCTTTCTCATTTTTACCACGCTATTTACGGGCAGTAAAACCCCCACTGATTAAAATCCCATTATTTTTTCTCTAATCCTTGTCCAAATGCTTTTAAAAAGCTAAAGCCAAAGGTAATTGCCCTATTGATATCCGGGTCTTTTAATACTTTAAAGAAGTCCATAACCTTTGTTTTCTTGCCTTTTTTTAATTCGTCTGTCGCAAATTGTAATCCTGTAACTAAACTTGATGTCACCTGTTTTGTTACTTCTGGGTCGACAGAAGATAAAGCTTCTCCTGCCCCCATCATATTATTTAATGCATTTTTTACCGGCTCACGATTTAATTGTTCGACAGCAATTTTAGAAACATCTTCTTTTGCAGCAAGCAAACTGATTGCTGCATCTAATACGCCCGCTTGATGCAACTGTGCTAACAATTGCATCGTCTCTTCTACCGCTTCACGGTTTTCAGTTAATTGCATGAACAGCTCATCTGATAACTGTTGTTTCTTTTCTTCTTCTGTTATAACTTTCTTTTGAATCAATGTAATTTCTTTTGCCACATTCTTCGCCCCCTAGTTCTGATCCACAAGTGATACGTATTGTTTTCGCTGCCATTTCTGCTGAATTTCAACACCATTTTGCGGATGACGTTTTTTATCTCTTGGGTTCGAAGCAGGAAGCGGACGATTTCCTTTTTCACGTAATACGCGCATTTTCACCATCGTTTGTTTATACGCAGGTGTACAAGTATACAGGTCTGTCGCTGTTCCTGTTAAAATATTAATCGCTTCTTCATTTACTGTCGCATGCATCGGTAAATATAGTTCATTTCCAGTCACACGGTCTGTAATAAGTGCCTGCACTTTGATTTTCCCAAACGGTGATGCTAGCTCTACAAGGCCACCATCTTTCACATTCCGCTGGGCAGCAAGCTCTGGTGAAATCTCAACAAACACGTCAGACATTTTAGATAAAATTCCTACTGATTTATTTGTCATATTCCCTTCATGGAAATGTTCGAGCAAACGACCATTATTTAATAATAAATCGTAGTCTTCTGGCGCTTCAACTGGCGGAATCCATTCATCCAATGATAAACGTGCTTTTTTATCTGGGAAATTAAAGCCATCTACATATAATAGTGGTGTGTCGCTACCATCATGACTACCCCAACATAAACTATTCCATCCTTCTAAGCGGTCGTATGTAGCTTGGGAATAATACGGCGCGAGTGACGCAATTTCATCCATAATTTCACTTGGGCTTTCATAATTCCAATCGCCACCGAGGGCACGAGCTACTTTTTGTAAAATCCACCAGTCCGGTTTAGAATCACCAAGTGGTTTCATAGCTTCATATAAACGCTGAATACGACGCTCTGTATTCGTAAATGTTCCTTCTTTTTCTAGACTTGGTGCCGCTGGTAAAATAACATCAGCAAAACGAGCTGTTTTTGATAAGAACATGTCTTGAACTACAAGGAAATCAAGATTACTTAAAATGTGTTGCACATGATTCGCATTGGAATCGACTAACGCCATTTCTTCTCCCATTACATACATACCGCGTAGTTTTCCTTCTTCTGCTGCAGCAAGCATCGCAATGTTATTCAGTCCTGGCTCTTTCGGAATTGTAGTACCATATGCTTTTTCAAATTTCGCACGAAGTGTATCATCCGACACTGCTTGATAACCTGGAAGCCAGTTTGGTAATGTTGCCATATCACAAGCACCTTGTACATTATTATGCCCACGGAGTGGATATGCACCTGCACCAGAGCGACGATAGTTACCTGTTACAAGAAGTAAGTTTGAAATCGCTGCGGATGTTGTACTCCCTCCTGTATTTTGCGTAACACCCATACCCCAAAGTATACAAGTACCATCTGCTTCATATACCATACGAGCCATTTCTTTTAACGTATCTTTAGAAATACCTGTAATATTTTCTGTATAATCAAGTGTGTATTTTTCTAACATCTTGCTATATTCATCAAATTTTTTCACATTTTCGTCTAAGAATTTTTGATCATGCCAGCCTTGATCAATAATATATTTTGTTATACCCGCAAGCCAGACATAATCTGTTCCTTGACGTGGATGAATAAACATGTCAGCACGCTCTGCCATTTCATGTTTACGAAGATCTGCCACAATTAACTTTTGTTCCTGTAATTTGTGAGCACGTTTCACACGAGTAGCTAGTACAGGGTGTCCTTCCGTTGGATTCGCTCCCACAATAATGACAAGGCCAGCTGCCGCAATATCTTTCACTGTTCCTGCGTCTCCGCCTATACCAACAGTTTTTGTTAAACCATCGCTTGCTGGTGATTGACAGTAACGGGAACAGTTATCCACATTATTTGTTCCATATATTTGACGAGCTAACTTTTGCATTAAATAGTTTTCTTCATTTGTTACTTTTGAAGAAGAAATAAATCCAAATGCATCACTACCATGTTCCGATTTAATATGTTGCATATTGGACGCAACAACTTCTAACGCTTCTTCCCATGATGCCTCAACGAACATATCCCCTTGACGAATCAACGGTTTCGTAATGCGGTCTTCACTGTTTACAAAGTCCCAACCAAATTTCCCTTTCACACATGTAGAAATTCCGTTTACAGGTGCATCTGATACAGGTTGTATTTTTAAAATTTGACGATCTTTCGTCCATACTTCGAACGAACAACCTACGCCGCAAAATGTACAAACTGTTTTCGTTTTATTGATTTTCGTTTCACGCATTGCAGATTCAACTTCTGAAACTGCTAAAATACTACTATATCCAGGCTCTACATCCTTTACAAAATCAATCATTGGGTCTAACACATCCGGTTTTAGTCCGGTCATGAACCCAGCTTCTCCAAGCATTGATTTTTCCATTAATGCGTTACAAGGACAAACTGTTACACATTGTCCACAACTCACACAAGATGAATCGTTAATACTCACCCCATTATCCCAAATAACACGCGGACGATCTAAACTCCAATCAATCGATAATGTTTCGTTTACTTGTAAGTTCTGACATACTTCTACACATTGTCCACAAGCGATACATTGGTTTGGATCATAGCGGTAAAATGGATGAGTCATATCCACTTCTTTTGCACTCACTTTCGGTTCATATGGATATTTCTGCTCTTCAATCCCCATCATATGTACCGTATTATGAACTTTACAGTTACCGTTATTATTATCACATACTGTACAATACAATAAATGGTTCTCTAATATTCGATCCATCGCTTCTGTTTGTGCTTCTTTTGCACGCGCTGATTGTCTTTCGATATGCATACCATTTTCTAATTTCGTTGAACAAGCACGCATTAATTTTCCATCCACTTCTACAATACATGTATCACAAGTTTGAATTGGATCCACCTCTGGTACATGACAAATTTGTGGGTGCTCTAAATTACTTTCGTTAAATAATTGCAGTATCGTCTTTTCACCAGATGAAAGAAATTCCTTTCCATCTACGGTTACACGAACCGTTTGTTCTGCCATAGTTTCCCCTCTCCTTACAACTAACTGTACAATATAGTTTTGAATCCGTTTCCAAAACTGTGTTGTTATACATATTTTTTGAAACGCCCTGCTGAAATTCTATCTTAGAAGCCGATTCTTGATGCTATAAGGTGTGTCCTATGAAAGTCTATAAATGACACTATTCTACCACTCTATTATATCTTAGATATACAATAATAACCAAATAATCTTCTTATATTGTCGCGAACAGATGCTTTTGTTTTTTGATTGGTTTATGATTAAAAGTAAGAAAAATACATATGAAGGGGAAATACTATGGAGCCTGTTCAAGAAACATGTAAAATGGTACGTTATCAAACTGGAATATTCCTCGAACAAGAAGATGAAATTGTCACGGAATATCCTGTAACAATTAAATTAAACGGGGAAGAATATGTAACAGTTGTATGCACTCCAAATTATATTGAAGATATGGTAATAGGTTTTTTAATTTCTGAAGGAATTATTGCTTCCTATGAGAACATTGATGAGTTATGGATACAGAAAGACAAAGGGGTTGTCCATGTAAAAACATCACAAATCAATCCACTCTATCAAACGATATATAACAAACGATATGTCACTTCTTGTTGCGGCAAAAGTAGACAAGGATTTGTTTTTGTAAATGATGCAATAAAAGCAAAAACTTTAAATGATATACATGTAACAATTACTCCAGAAGAATGCTTTCATTTAATGAACACCTTACAGCAATCTTCCACTACATTTCGTCAAACAGGAGGAGTTCATAATACCGCCCTTTGCAATCGAAATACCATTCTCATATCAAGAATGGATATTGGGAGGCATAACGCATTAGATAAAATATATGGTCATTGTTTACGCAATCATATTCCTATTAAAGGAAAAATCATTGCATTTAGTGGCCGAATTTCATCTGAAATTTTGCTAAAAGTTTCTAAAATTGGTTGCGAAATTGTTCTTTCTAAATCAGCTCCGACAAAATTAGCACTACAGCTTGCTCATGATTTAGGAATTACGGTAGTTGGGTTTATTCGTAATGACTCCTGTAATATTTATACTCATCCAGGACGAGTTGAAGGCTATATCACAGAAACAAAATGATTCCTACTAAAGGAATCATTTTTTTAGTTATAAAAATGTAATATATTTAATTGTTGAATAGTTAATAAAGTTAATATATAATTTCATTACATAAAGTGAATCATAAAAAATAACTGAAGACACATGTCTTCCTCGCATATATCTACTTATTCTTTTACAAATTAAGAAAGAATACGTACAGAATATGTTTATCCCGCATTAACGGGCAGTAAGACCCCACTGATTAAAGTTTCACTTTATGAATACACAGTAGATGTTCTATCAATATAATCAGCAGACTCTTACGGATTACAATCCCCTGCTTTACATAATAAAGCCGAGGATCTATTTCCCTATAGAGTGAGATAAACTGAGGAGGTTACAGCTATGGAAATTCGTTTATTAACAAAAGAGGATGCAAAAATTTATTTAAAAGTTTGTATGGAAGGATTAACACAAAATCCAGAAGCCTTTAGTTCTTCTTATGAAGATGTACTAAAACATGAGGATCCTGTTGCTGCAATGGCAAAACGTTTATCTAACCCTGATAAGTATACCCTTGGTGTCTTTAAAGATAACGATTTGATCGGACTCGCGACTTTAGAAACAAAACCATTTATTAAACAAGAACATAAAGCAAAAATCGGCTCTGTTTACGTCTCTCCAAAAGCTCGTGGTCTTGGGGCTGGACGTGCATTAATAAAAGCTATTATTGAAAATGCTCATAAATTACATGTAGAACAACTCATGCTTGATGTTGTCGTTGGAAATGTAACTGCAAAAAAACTGTACGAGTCACTTGGCTTTCAAACATATGGTGTACAAGAACGTTCCTTAAAACACAATGGACAGTATTGGGATGAGGAACATATGGTTTTATTTTTAAATGACTAATCATACAGCATATAGAAATACAAATTGAAAAACCGACATAAAACCTGTCTTTTTAGGTGGAAGAGAGCATCCGCCCATGCATAGAAACGGTCAGATCCTCTTCCTGCCCCATGCCAAGTAACAACAAAGAGAGGAAACGAGAGCAAATCACCTTTTGTTCTTTATCCCGCTATTTGCGGGCAGTAAGACCCCCACCTCAAAATTCAGAAAGAGCAAAGAAGTTAGGTGGGAAATTAACTGCCCGTAAAAGCCCGATTGGTGAAGGCTAATAATCAGTGGGGGATGAAGAAACCCCACACTGATTAAAGTTTCGCTTTATAACAGCGACTTATATGTTGGAAAATCAAAATATATTTATATAACTTTTCACAAAAGTGCCTTTTCATATAAAGGTGCTTTTTTCTTACAACAATGTAATGTCCATGTCATCTTATTGAATGGTTCTATTCCTTCCTCTTCGCTATACTAAAAGTACGAAATCACAACAAGGAGAGATAAGAGATGAAAAAAATGATAGAAGTAATTGGAGCAATTATCGAAGTAATGGTAAATGGAAAATCCGTAGCAATGGAATTAAATCAATAATTAGAGGGGCAATGGATATGAAACAGCACAAACATCTTATCTTTTTAATTTGCGGTACAGTAATTGTAACATCAGGATTAGCAATTCTTCCTTGGTTTATTGTATAGCGCTTCTATCATTTTTCGATCCCTGATCCCTTCCCTAAAAAAACTCGTACATACAATACGTTTTTTCATCCCACACTTTTCACCTTCTATCCTCCAAGTTATGAGATAATATTGATTATAAAACAGAAAAAGCTCGTTGTTTCTCAAAACTGAAACAACGAGCTTTTTACAATCTATAGAATTCCAAAAAATTTATTTGCACATGTCACAATAATTAACATGGATACCGTAACGCACATAATAACCGCATTACGATCTTGCTTATCCTTTTGTAAACGTTCTTCTTTTCTCATTTGTACAATCCCCTTTATAACATCAAAAAAAGTGTGAGATAGGAGATTTTCCTTATCCGATGCGAGGTGAATACGAAATTTCTCACCATCTCACATACACAATAGAATGGAATTGTCATTTTATAAATAAAATGACATGACGTTATGTCGCAACATAGGGTATTTTGTGTCGCTACGCTTTCTATTATAAAAAAGAGTTGTGCAAAAGTAGTGCATTTTTTATGTCAATTGCCTTCATAGAAAAAATGAACTACTTTTCAATCACATAAACAGAGTTTTTTATTATTTTCATGTAAACTATACAAAGTAGAATGAGAATGTTTTGAGGTGCACAAGAACTATGATTAAAATTTTATTAGTAGACGATGAAGAACGCATGTTACGATTATTAGATTTATTTTTAAGCCCACGCGGTTATTTTTGTATGAAAGCCAATTCTGGTATAGAAGCTCTTGAACTAATTCAGCAAAAGAACTTCGATATCATTTTATTAGATGTCATGATGCCAAATATGGATGGATGGGATACATGTTATCAAATCCGCCAAATCTGCAATGTTCCAATTATAATGTTAACAGCTCGTAATCAAAGCTACGATATGGTAAAGGGACTCACAATGGGAGCTGATGACTATATTACAAAGCCGTTTGATGAACAGGTATTAGTTGCACGAATTGAAGCTGTACTGCGCCGAACCAAAAAGGACGGTTTTATCAGCTTCAATGGCATTGAATGGGATAAAACAAAACATACTGTTACTGTTTATAACGAGAAAATTTCACTTACACCTATCGAATTTTCATTACTAGGACTGTTTTTACAAAATACGAACCGAGCATATAGCCGTGATGATTTAATTGAAAAAATATGGGGATATCAAACGGATATTGAATACCGTACTGTCGACTCACATATCCGCAATATTCGTGATAAATTACGAAAAAAAGACTTTCCTGTTGAAAAATACTTAGAAACCATCTATAAAGTGGGATATAAGTGGAAAAGCGAATAATAGTAATAATAACCTCGGTCAGTGGTCAGATTCATCCCACTGACCGTAAATGCATGATAAAGGTATGGTGAAAACATGAGCAAACTTTCCCTGAAGGTTGGTACATACTTCTTAATATTAGCTTTATGTATCGAAACAATAGCCTTTGTATCTTTTCATACAAGTCTTGCCAAAATGCGCATCGACGAAGAAACAACTGCCCTTTTAGATAAAGGAAATCGCTATCGTGACCGTATTGAAAATCGCTATGGTCCACGCGCCTTTGAACGCGCTACTACAGCAGAATCTCACTCTAATTCAGATACAAAGTTAGTTATAACAGACAGCAATGGACAAATCTTGTCTGCTTCAGATTATGTAACGGAAGATATGAAGAAACAACTTGCTTGCAAAATAAAATCCATTTCAAGAAACGGAACAATGATTGAAAAAAACTGGAAAACATCGAAGTTTATCTCAACCGCAAGTCCAATTATTATTAATGGACAAGTTACGGGATATGTACATATGTTTTTAGATACATCCTTCTTAGAAAAAATGATTCTTCGTTTAACACGACAATTTATTATTATCGGTATATTGACCCTTCTTTTAACAACAATTTCTGTGTTTATCTTTTCTCGTGTCATTACTGATCCACTTATAAAAATGAAACGTGCAACAGAAAAAATGTTAAAGCTAAATAAACCAATTAAATTAGGGATTACACGTAATGATGAACTTGGTAGTTTAGCCAAAACCATTGAAGAATTATCAAGCGAATTAACCTACATGAAAAAAGAACGAAATGAATTTCTTGCAAGTGTTGCTCACGAACTTCTCACACCACTCACATATATGAAAGGTTATGCGAAAGTTGCTAAAAGAGATTCTTTATCTAAAGAGGAACGTGAAGAATATCTACAAATTATCGAAGATGAAACCGATAGTGTAACAGAACTCGTTCAAGATTTATTCGATCTTGTTCAGCTAGAACAACACCAATTCATTATAAAAAAACAGAAAGTTCGACTCTTTCCTTTTCTGGAACGAATGATTGAAAAAGCAAAAACTACGTTTGCTAAAAAACAAATAAAAATTAAATTCTACTGTGCAGTTAACCCCGTTGTCTGTATGGATGAACGTCGAATGGAACAAGTGATGCTAAATTTATTACATAACGCCTATCAGCATTCTTATGAACAATCAGTTATTACTGTACACGCATCGCAAAATGAGAATACTTTTTCTATAAGTGTGCAAGATGAAGGAGAAGGTATTCCGCAAGAAGACATCCCGCATATTTTTGATCGTTTTTATCGAGTTGATAAATCAAGAACTCGAGCGACAGGCGGTAAAGGAATTGGCCTAGCTGTTGCAAAAGAAATCGTTGAGTTACACAGCGGCTCCATTCAAGTAAAAAGTGAGTTAGGAATGGGAACAGAATTTATTATTAAATTACCAATCGAATAATATAATTGTTCGTCTATCACCAGTAGTATCTTTACTTTAAAACTGCTGGTGATATTATGTTAATAGCTAATATTTATTCGCAAATTATTAGTAAACCCATTAAAATACTAATAGTACGAGCTGACCTTTTGAAATTATTCTTATTTCAATATAAAATATAACTACATTTGTCAAAGATTTGGAGGGTGATATAATTGGATATCCATGTATTAACAAAAGACGAGGCAGAAATTTACTTAGAACTTCGCGTAGAAGGATTAAAACAAAACCCTGAGGCTTTCAGCTCTTCTTATGAAGATATTATTAATAAAGAATGTCCGATTGAATATAAGGCACAAAAGTTAGCACAAGATGAAAACTATACACTAGGTGCATTTAAAGACGGAAAATTAATCGGGGTTGCAACCCTGGAAACGAAACCATACGTAAAGCAAGAGCATAAAGCGAAAATTGGTTCCGTATATGTATCTCCAAAAGCACGCGGACTTGGAGCTGGAAAAGCACTTATTAAAGAATGTATTGAACTTGCCAAAACATTAGAAGTAGAACAAATTATGCTTGATGTTGTTGTCGGAAATGACGGTGCGAAAAAGCTTTACGAATCATTAGGCTTTAAAACATTTGGTGTACAAGAACGTTCTTTAAAATATAACGGCCAATATTGGGATGAAGAGCATATGGTTTTATTCTTAGATGAAGAAAAGTAATAAAAAAAATCCTCAAGTATATGAGGATTTTTTTATTAGCATTTTACATTGAAAACCACGCATTATATAACAATTGAATTGCCTCTTCAATCTCAGCCTCTGATAAAATAGCAAACCCGAGTAACACTGTGTTTCTTGAAGCAGTACCTTCTTTATAGTACATTGAAACTGGGTATACTTTTATACTATTTTCAGCTGCCCTCTTTATTAATTCTTCTTCTAACATTTCATTATGAACCTTTAATAAAATATGTAAGCCGGAATCTTCTCCTATCACTTCTACCTTATCAGAAAAGTACCTTTCTATCGCTGAGACAAGAGCATCTCTCTTTTTTCGATAAACAACTCGCATCTTATAAATATGTTTTTCCCAATGTCCTTCGTTTAAAAACCTTCTAATGATTTCTTGATCAATCCTTGAAACACTTTGTGTGTAAAATAAATATTGTGTTTGATACAACTCAATTAGCTGTTTTGGTAGCACCATGTAGCTCATCCGTAATGATGGAAGCAAGGCTTTTGAAAGTGTTCCCATATAAATTACATTTCCCTCTGTATCAAGCCCTTGCAATGCTGGAATCGGTTTTCCAGAGTAACGAAACTCACTATCATAATCATCTTCAATAATATAACGTCCACGCTTCCCTTGTGCCCATTGTAATAGTTGCAGTCTTCTTTTAATTGGCATAATCATTCCACACGGAAATTGATGGGATGGGGTAACGAACACAACATTCGCATTGCTACCTTCTAAATCTGAAAGACAAATCCCATCTTCATCAAGCAAGAGCATCTGAACATTTTCTTCCCCTTTCTCAAAGGCAACCAATTTCCGGTGATATCCTGGATTTTCAACTGCAAAATGACTTCCCTTTAGCAACTGAAACAACATTCTTATTAAAAATTGTGTTCCGGCTCCTATTACAATCTGACTTGCGGAACATCTCACACCTCTTGATTCATATAAATATTTTGCAATCTCTTCACGTAAACTCGATTCACCTTGGGGATGACCAAGAAATAGTAGGTCCTTATTTTCTAGTTGCCATACCTCGTTTGAAACCTTTCGATATACAGAGAATGGAAATGCATTTGCATCTACACCGGTTTGTGTAAAATCATATTTATATTTCTGCTCCCCGTGCAGTACCTCCTTAACGACTTCTCTTTTTTTCACTGTATGTATCATTTGTTCAATTTCACATACAAAATACCCCTTACGTGAAATCGATTCAATATACCCTTCTGCAAGAAGCTGCTCATATGCCGATTCCACTGTATTTTTACTCACTTCTAAATGCGTCGCTAACTTTCTTTTTGCTGGGAGCTTCGTCAAAGGCGGAATTTTTCCACTTCTTATTTCTGCTTGTATATACTCGTATAACTGTACATACAGTGGGATTTTTTTCTCCATATTCAAATTTGGTGTTAATTCTAACATAAAATCTGACCCCCTTATAAAATGCATTATTGGTACTTTTAACAGTACCAGGAGTTATATATAATTCCTTTTATCATGTAAATTTTAAAAAATCAATCCTAGAAAGGAGCATTATGATGAACAATAACAGACGACTCGGCCTCATTATGATTATTACAGGAGCTACTTTATGGGGATTATCAGGTCCGATGATTCAGTGGCTTTTTCAACATACTAAAGTATCATCTATCGACTTTTTAGTAATTCGTCTATTGCTTGCTGGGGTCTTTATTTTATGTTTCTTACTTACAAAAAAACAAAATATATTTCGTATTTGGCAACAGCCACACCATTTTATACAATTGATTATTTTTTCTATTCTCGGGATGCTTGGCGCACAGTATGCTTTTATCGAAACGGTGCATATTAGCAACGCTGTTACCGCTACGTTATTTCAATTTTTAGGGCCAATTCTCATTACTATTTATGTTGCGATACAATATAAAAAACTTCCTTCCACTATGCAGGTGTTAGCAATTGTTGCTGCCCTGACAGGAACATACTTTATCATTACAAATGGATCCGCCCAAAATATTGTTTTATCGAAAGAAGCTATTTTATTCGGCCTATTAACAGCAATTGGTTTTGCCTTTTACACGCTTCATCCAGCTTCCCTTATTAAACAATGGGGGACGACTCTTATTATTGGCTGGGGTATGCTAATCGGAGGTATTGCACTATTTATTTATAATCGCTCTTTTGAATGGAAACAACTTTCGCAAACCTTTACGTTGCAAACATTTTCTATGCTGATTTTAATTATTATAAGCGGAACACTTTCTTTTCTCCTTTACATTGGTAGTCTAAAATATTTATCAGCAACAGAAACCAGTATTTTATCTAGTATTGAGCCGCTTGTAGCAGCTATTGTTTCCATCACTTGGCTAAAAGAATCTTTCGGAGCATACCAACTACTAGGCGGTGTATGTATAGTCATCGCTGTTATTTTCTTAACAATGCCAGAAAAAGAAGCAGAGCCTACATTCACAACTGAACAAATATAGTACAAAATGTCAAAAGAGGTCATACTAAACTTATGGCCTCTTTTTATGAATTAAAAGGAATTGTCCGCTCTTCTAGCAAATACAATTACATTAACAATGGAAAATAGGAGTGTGGCAAAATGAAAAAAATTGGAACTGTGCTACTTTTCTCCTGTATCATCACTGGCTGTACCTCACTAGAGCAAGATTCCAAAGCACCGATAAACGAAATAACCGAAACTTCTAAACCTCAAAATAACGCGCCCACCTTTTTTCACCTTAGCGTCTTAAAGGATGTTAACTGGCAAGAAAGTCCTTCCTTTGTAGATGGGAAGATGCCGTTAAAAGGCATTGAAGGAAAGATTGCAATTGCAGATAGTGCTTTCATTGCCAATGAGAAAAATAAACAGATGTGGTTCTTCCTAGATCCACAAATGCCATCTGGAAAACTATCTATTATTGCTCTAAAACAAGGATCTACAACACCCACTCCCGTACTCTTTCAAGATGAAACTTCTGAACAAACTTGGACTGCTCCTACTCCCATTCATTCAAGTACAAAAGAATTACCTCTTCTTATGTCGCTGCCTTCCCCTGGATTATGGGTATTAAATGTATATATTGGTGAGAAATATTATGAGCAAATTGTTATTCTTGTAGAAAAAAGTGACAAAGCTTAATTTCTTCCTTACAGCAATGTAATTCTCATGTCACCTACTTCGATAGTTGTATCTACATCTCTCCCTTATACTAAAAGTAAGAAATGAAACAACAAACAAGGAGAGATGAGAGATGAAAAAAGTGATGGAAGTAGTTGCAGCAGTAGTAGAGGTTTTTGTAAATGGAAAACAAGTGGCAATGGAGTTAAACAAATAATGAAACGAGGAACATTCATTATGAATTGTATAATCACATAAAAAGAGATAAGGTTTCCTCATTGTTTTGATCCCTTATCTCCCTTTTAAATGCAGTGTCTTCTCAAAAAGATGACACTGTTTTTTTATTGCTCTATAGAATAACTTGGCACCTTTTTGACTTGTGCCACACCTGATTCAATTGCTGCCTTCGCTACTGCAGCTGCCACACTTGGGACAACTCTTTTGTCCAATGGATTGGGAATGACATAATTTTCATTTCGTTCTTCATCCGTAATGATGTTCGCGATTCCATATGCTGCAGCTAGTTTCATTTCTTCTGTAACATCTGTTGCACGTACATCTAATGCACCGCGGAATATCCCAGGAAATGCTAACACATTATTTACCTGGTTGGGAAAATCAGAACGTCCTGTTCCAACAACCGCCGCTCCAGCCTGCAGTGCATCTTCTGGGAATATTTCTGGAATTGGATTCGCCATTGCAAACACAATTGGTTTTTTATTCATTGTCTGCACAAGCTCTTTTGTTAATACATTAGGAGCAGATACACCAATAAAGATATCTGATTCACGGATTGCTTCTTGTAATGTTCCACGTACATGTTCACGATTTGTTTCTTTTGAAATCTCTAATTGTGCCGAATTCATCCATGATTCGCCCTCACAAACAATTCCTTCTAAACTTACTAATGTGATATGCTGTGCTCCAGCTTTTAATAATAATTTTCCAATCGCTATCCCTGCAGATCCGGCACCATTAATGACAATTTTCGCTTTATCCATCTGTTTGTTTACAACTTTTAAAGCATTAATCACTGCCGCTAAAACAACAATCGCTGTTCCATGTTGGTCATCATGAAATACCGGAATATTCGTTTCTTCCTTTAATCGCTTTTCAATTTCAAAACAACGTGGTGCCGCAATATCTTCTAAATTAATCCCAGCAAATGTAGGCTCTAAATTTTTCACAAGGGTAACGATTTCATCTACATCTTTCGTTCCTAGACACAATGGGAATGCATCCACATTCGCAAATTTTTTAAATAAAATAGATTTTCCTTCCATAACAGGCATAGCCGCTTTCGGTCCAATATCACCTAATCCAAGTACTGCTGTTCCATCCGAAACAACGGCAACCATATTACCACGTGCTGTGTAGTCATACGCTGTTTCTTCATCCGCTGCAATCGCTTTACAAGACTCAGCTACTCCCGGTGTATATGTTAAACTTAAATCATCTGCTGAATTAACTTCCACCTTACTAGTAATTTCAATTTTTCCAACCAATTCTTTATGGAGCAGTAATGAACGCTCCTTAATTTGACTTTCTAACATATAAATAAACTCCTCCTAATTTGACAAGCTAGCTACGTCTTTACATAGCTAGCTTGTATAATGATAAATTATGAAAACATTTTTAATAAAATTGTTGCTGTTACAACCATAGCAGCGCCGCCCAAACGCGTTGAAATTTGTGCAAAAGGCATTAATTCCATACGATTTGAAGCTGATAAAATCGCAACGTCACCAGTTCCACCTAATCCGCTATGACATCCTGTTACAATCGCAGACTCAACTGGGTACATTTTCATTACTTTTCCTACAAGGTAACCCGATGCTATCATTGTGAGTACCACTGACGCACACACAACAACGTATCCAACTGAAAGAACAGCTGCTACATCTTTTAACGGAATGTATAACAGGCCTAATCCAACCATTAATGGCCACGTTAAGTTTTTTGAAATAAATTTGTATAAATGATATGCTCCTTGTTCCATTTTTGCTGGCATTAATTTAAAGTACTTCACAATTGCTGCAGAAAAAATCATAATGATTGCCCCTGGAATACCAATAAATTTAGAAGCAAATCCTCCAAAGATAAAGAATGTACATGCAATTAATAAACCTGCTCCCATTAATGAGAAATCAATTGGTTTTTCTGTATTTTGTTCTTTTAATAATTCTGCTTGATTATCGGTTTTTACTAATACGCCATTACCACTAAGCTCTGGTTTTTTCTCACCTAGACGTTTCATATATCCTGCACTTACAATCGCAAACATATTTCCAATAATAGCTGCAGGAATGAGCTGTGATACAAATGTCGCAGAAGATTCATTTAAAATATCACTGTAGGCTAAGGAAAGAGGTAAAATCCCTTCTCCTATACCACCACTCACGATTGGTACAATAATAAAGAAGAATGTCTGTTTCATTTCAAATCCAAATAATGATCCAACTAACAATCCAACTACCACTGAAGCAAGTGTACCTACAACTAAAGGAATAAACATTCGAATAAATCCTTGTACTAACACTTTACGATTCATTCCTAAAATACTTCCTACTACTAAACAAGAAATATACAGGTATAAAAAATTCGATTTTTTCATTAACATAGTAGCAGCTTCCATTGAAGCTGGATTCATCCAATTAAAAAACACAAGTAATGATGGAATAAATAGTGAGAGAATTGCTGGTCCACCAATATTTTTTAAAATCGGGATTCGCATCCCAATATCACCTAAGAAAATTCCCATGATCATAATGACTGCAAATCCACCAATCATATCAGCAGGTAATTTGTTATATACAGATGCTCCATAAATAATAGCTGCTAATACGATATATAACGGTAAAGGTATAACACCAATTTTAATATTCATGATTTTTGAAACAAAAGATTTTTGTTCTGTTTCTGCTGCTTCCACGAATGATACCGCTTCCACGTTTTTTTGAATCCCCATATAGGCACCCCCTTATATTCTTGCTTATAATATTAAAACGCTTTCAATAGTAAAAATAGTTTTTGTAAGTTTTGTAACTAGTTTTGTAATTAAAAAAAGTATAAGCGGCTTACATAAGCCGCTTATACATACAAATGTATTTTGTTCTCATCGATGCATCGTAATTTACTTACTGGTCTCCCCACATGTTGATACACCATTTCATTTTCTAAAACTCCAATTTCAGTTAAAAACATTACATACTTTCGAATAGAAACCCTTGAAATCCCAACTAATTGAGCCATTTCATCTGTTGTAAATGCTTGTCCATGAAGTGATTCTATTTGCTTCCAAATCAACTGTAATGTTTGCTTTGTTAGCCCTTTTGGCAGTTCTTTATTTGCATGAATTTCTACTTTTTCTTTTTGTAAAATCAACGTATCTAATTCAGATTGGCTAATATTTTGTTGTTCTTTCATAAACATAAATTTCTCGCGATATGCCGTTAGTGCTTCCTTAAACCGTTCAAATGTAAATGGTTTAATTAAATAATCAACAACGCCATATTGCAGCGCCTTTTTTATACTCCCCATATCATGCACAGCTGAAATCATAATAACATCAATTTCTTTTTCTTGATTCCGAATATGCATTAACAAGTCAAACCCTGTATCACCAGGCATAAAAATATCAAGCAATATGAAATCTATAGAGGATTCCTTTAATAGCTCTACTGCTTCTTTCACAGAATTGGCTATATAAACAAGTTCAAACCCTCCTACTTGCTCTAAATAATGCTTATTTAACATCGCTACCATTGGATCATCTTCTACAATCAAAACTTTGATCATGCCCCTATCTCATCCCTACTTTTGTATGGTATTTCAATGGTTATGGTCGTTCCCTTCCCTAACAATGACTCAACCTGTATGTTCCCATTTATTCGCTTTAAACTATCCTTTACAAGATACAAGCCATATCCTCGATTCTCTCCTTTTGTGGAATACCCTTTAACAAATACTTTGTCGATTTCTTCTTGCTGAATTCCAACTCCTGTATCTTTAACTGTAATAATCAACTTATCCTGATATTGAATAGAAATATCTACTCGCTTATATTCACAATTCATCACAGCATCTAATGCATTGTCGATTAAATTTCCTACAATTGTAATGAGTTCATGAATAATACTTTCGTCATACGGTTCTGGTAAGTAAGAATTTTCGCTTACAATAAGTTGTATATTCTTTTCTCTTGCGTAACTAAGTTTACCAAGCATAAACCCTGCAAATACAGGGTTTTTTATTTTCCGCATCACACCACCAATTTCATATTGATGCTCCGAGACCATGTTACTAATGTAAGTCTCTAATTGTTCATAATGCTTCATATGTGTAAGCCCTAATACAACATGCATCTTATTCATAAACTCATGAGACTGTGCCCTGAGTGCTTCTGCATAAAGTCGAATATCCGTTAATTGTTCTACTAATTGCCTAATCTCTGTTTTATCACGAAATGTTGCAATCGCACCAACAATTTCTCCTTTAACATATAAAGGAACTCGGTTTGTAACAATGGTAATTCCATAAAGATTTTGTTCCTCATGCAATTGTGCTTCCCCAGTTTGCAACACTTCTTTTATACATGAGTTAGGCATATACTTCTCAACATCTTTGCCAATAAAATCTTCTTCGAGACCACTTTTCTTAAATAACCGTTTCGCTTCGTTATTAATTAAAGTAACTCTCGCATCTTTATCAACAGCAATAATACCCTCTTTAACAGATTGTAACATCGTATTCCGTTCTTCTAAAATTTTTGCGATTTCGCTAGGTTCGAGACCAAATAGAATTTTCTTAATATGTCTAGCTAATAAAATAGCACCTATAATTCCAACTAAGATTCCCACACCGATACCAATATAAATAATGTGCCTACTCTCTTTTACTCTCTCACGCACATTATCAGCTGAAATTCCGACAGCTACAACTCCCATTTGTTCTCTCGTTTCAGAAAAGATTGGTACAAACACTCGCATAGAGATTCCCAATGTTCCTTCTCCCATCGATACATGTTCTTTCCCTTTCAAAGCTATCCCTTCATCTCCTCCTACAAAATGATGACCGATTTTCTGAGGATTGGGGTGAGATTTTCGAATGCCATTCATATCCATGACTACGATAAATTGAACACCTGTATTTTTTAACAAGTGATTTGTATACGTTTGAATTTCAGATATATCTTTTCTTCCTGCTAAAGCATCAATTACAAGTTGTGAATTTGCTACAATACGCGCGATTGTTTTTGCTTTTTCAGCTTGACTCTCTTCCGTCGTGCGTTCGACATTATGACTAATTAATATATCTGTTACAAGTAAAGAAAGCACAATAACTGTACAAACCAGTAATGTAATCGTTTTCCATAAACTTAACAATTTTTTTCTTTTTCTCATCCCTTTATTGTCTCCCTTATTTCTACTTTACTACACGCGAAATCTATCTTACTTATTCTTTTTTATGAATACAACAATTTCACAAAATAAGGACATCTACCTTAATTCATTCTCTCACAAAATTTTCTATCCATTTTTTATTCTTACAACTATGTAATTTCTATGTCATCTCCTTCGATAGTTGTATCTTCTTCTCTCCCTTATACTAAAAATAAGAAATGAAACAACAAACGAGGAGAGATGAGAGATGAAAAAAGTGATGGAAGTAGTTATAGCAGTAGTAGAAGTTTTTGTAAATGGAAAACAAGTAGCAATGGAGTTAAACAAATGATGAAACGAGGTAAATTCATTACAAATCGTATAAGACAATAAGAGGAGATAAGGTTTCATCGTTGTTTTGATCCCTTATCTCCTCTTATTTTATTACTTAACATATAAATGTAATTTCATTATCAATTTTTTTCTTAATTCCATTCCTAGTTCATTTTGAATTTTGGACATAACTAATAGCTTGACTCCCCATCTGTACCCATGCCTGTTCAAAGCTTTCGCGTGGAACACTTACACTTGCAGTATCACTAAGCGGATCATGAATATAAACTGATTCCTGATCATAACCAATAAGAAGAATACAATGTTCATTGTACGTAATCGAGACGTTACCTGAATCTGTCTCCCATGTATCAAATTCATCTTCACCTAAAGGAGCATATGTTGCATTTGTAATCATAACAACTGGCGCACCTTCTTTTACAGTTTTATAAATTTCATTTATATTTTCACCTGTCAAATCAACAGCTCGATTCGGTAAGTATTTGTTTGCTAACTGAAAAAGTGGCTTATGATACACCCCATATCCTGACTCAGAAAAGGTATAAATATTGCCTACAAACCCTTCATTTGGATTACCACGTACACCGTCATTCGAGAAAGCAACTTTCGGTATTTCATCTGCCAGCGTCATCTTATCTACAGAAACACCTGCATACTGTAACAACATAGCTAGGCTTGTCACTTCACAGCCTCTGTCTAACTCTGGTAACTGCTGGATAAAAGGTACATTTTGTAGTAATACTTTTTCTTCATCCGTATTCACAAGTGTCTTTTTCTTTTGGGCTTGCGTAACCGGAGTGATAAGTTGATCCTTATCACTTTTCTCTTGAACAAATTGGTTTGAGACGATACTCTTTACTTTCTGTACATGTTTAGTAACAGGAATTATATCGCTCCTTTTCATATATACACTACAGATAAATATTCCTAATACAATTACACATATATACATCTTCCAATTTCGCATCATTCTTCTATCTTCACGCCCTTTTTAATTCGTTAAATACGAATAAAATGCATCTGCATCTGTTTGAACCATAGGTAAAAAGACAAGTTCTTTTCCTTTTTCAGGATGTCCTTTCTGTATTTTTTCTGTTAACTCTTGAATCGTTGTATTTGTTCTATCTATACCGATCTCGTCTGCAATTTGTATTACTTTCTGCTCATTTATTTCTCTTAGTACTTCGTAAATATCTTTACCATATAAATCAATATGAAGTTTTTTTGCTTCGGCCTGAATTTTCCCCTCATATACTTCTTGCGCCAACTCTTCTATCTCTTTCCCTTTTTGAGAAATACCTAGCTTTTTCGCTTCTTCCTTTACTTTCGTTCCATAAATCTCATTTGCAATTTCTTCTATTTCTTTTCCTTCCGTTGAAACCCCAAGTTTATCTGCTTCATCATTAATCTTGATTGTATTAATTTGATTGATTAAATCCACAATAGATGCATTATCTATTGTTATTCCTAGATTCGCTGCTTCTTGTTTTACTTTTGCCTCATAGATTTCTTCTGAAAGAGTTCCGGCATCTTTTCCCTCAGTAGAAATCCCTAGCTGCTTCGCTTCTTGACCAACTTCTGTTTCATGAATCTCCTTTTCTAACGTAAGCTGCTCTTTTCCATCCGTTTCAATCCCTAATTTTTGTGCTTTCTCTTCTGTATGGGCCGCATGCATTTCTCCGTTATTCAGTTGTTCTTTACTGCGCTGAGCAAAGTTTGTTTTTCCTTGTGACGTTGTAGAAGTAGACGCACCTCCCATTACGCTTAAGCTCATCATTCCAATAACAAATAATGACACTATCTTTTTCTTTTCCAAATTTCATCTCCCCTTTACGTTTTTTACACTGTAATTTTCCTCACATTATCGTAAAAGATATGTTCAATTCAGTTCCTATTAAAATCATCCATGAATATAACGATCTAGATATCCTTAAAAAGAATGAATATGATTACTTTTTTCTCTCTTTTGTCCTTCTGATTCTGTGTACACTCTATTATGAAAAACATTTCTTAACTTTCCCTAAAAAAAAAGACGACCTTGTAAAAACAAGATCGCCTTTAATTTCTTTATACTCTTTGATTTTTGGGTAAAATCACTTCAAAACAAGTGCCTTCACTAATTTTACTCTCGACTTTTATTTTCCCATAATGTTTTTCTACAATCCAGCTAGCAATTGAAAGACCTAATCCAGCACCTTCTGATTTCGTTCTTGCTTTATCTCCTTGATAAAAACGATCAAATAACCTCGGAACCTCTTCTTCCCTTATTCCAATTCCATTGTCTTTTACCTGAATCATAATTGAACTACTTGTTTGCATGCATATTACTTGAATTGTTCCACCAACATCAGTATATTTCATCGCATTGTCTAACAAGATTACAATCATTTGATGAATTCGTTCTCTATCACCAATAAAAGATACTTTAGATTCGATTTCTAGTGTCATCTTTTTCTCTTGATATGCAGCAATTTCTGTATAAGGATCTACTACTTCCGTTAATAATTCATCTAATGCAAATTCCTTTTTATCCATTTCAATTTGATTCGAATCGGAACGAGCTAATAATAATAAATTAGCAACGAGCTTCGATAACCTTCTGCACTCCTTTGAAATTGTAGAAATATCAATTGCTTTTTCTTCTATCGTAGCGGAAGGAGATTGAAATAGTACATCTGTTTTAGATTGAATGACCGCTAGGGGTGTTCTTAATTCATGGGATGCATCAGAAACAAACTGTTGCTGCTTTTCCCATGAATTATGAATTGGTACAAGAGCTCTTCCAGCTAAGAAAAAACCCATCCCTATTGCGCATAAACTCCCTATACTACACCCCACTATAAGAATTAACAATAACGTATGCAACATATCTCTTTCTGCAGTTGTATCGCGTACAAATTGAACCGTCATTTGTCCAAGTTCAGTATTACGCTGAAAAGCCAATGCTCTAAAACTCTTCCCTTTTATTTGAATATCCTGAAACTCCTCCAATTTTTCTGGAAAAAACGCTAAAGTATTTTCTTCAAAAGCAGGATCAACAAATTTAGGGTTCTTATCTATTAGGGCTACTTTTTTCCCACGCCATAACAGTACAGTAATCCTTGGATCTCCAATACGAATATCCCTAACGGACCCTTTTGGATTAGACTGAGAATTTTTCTTCTCTTTTGCTTTAAACATTTCTAGCGAATTATCTACTCCACTATAAATGCGATTATATGTATAGCCATAGATAATACTCCCTAGAGCTCCAATTAATATAATAAACACTAATGAATTTAAAATTGTAAGGCGAATGCGTGTTTTTTGAAACATACTTCCCCTCTTCATTGTTCTTTTAACATATAGCCAATCCCGCGAACGGTTTGAATATCTTTTTGATAACTAAATGGCTCTAATTTTTTTCGCAAATGATGAACATACACTTCAACAATCGCTACCGTTGTATCTGAATCAAATCCCCAAACACGATCAAAGATTTGTTCACGCATTAAAATCTTTCCACTATTTTGAATGAGATATTCTAAAAGTTCATATTGCTTTAATGTTAATTTAATTGCTTCTCCATCAACTTGAATATCCTTTTCCTTTCCAAACAACTCGATTCCACGGTAGCTAATGGTTTGCTTTGTTGTTAAATTACCACTTCTTCGTAATAAAGCTCGAATTCTTGCTTGCAGCTCCGGAGCTTGAAATGGCTTTATTAAATAATCATCTCCTCCGAAATCTAATCCTTTCACACGGTCCTCTAAAGAATCTTTAGCAGTCAAAAATAGGACAGGTGTTTCAATTTTTTCATTCCGTATTTTTTGAATTACCTCAAAACCATCTATCGCCGGTAACATCACATCCAAAAGTATTACATCATAAATATTTTGTAATGCCAAAAACAGGCCATCTTCTCCATTCATTGCTGTATCAACTTCGAACTCATCACATAAAATTTGTGTAATTGATTCTAATAAGGGTGCATTATCTTCTACAACTAATAAGCGCATATCACTTTCTCACCTTTCATCTAACATAAAAAACCTTTATATCCACTAATCAAGTGAGACTGCCTTTCCCAATCAGGCTTTTATAGGCAGAATAAATAATTACTATTACCATTATCATAATAACAAAAGAGAGCAGTTCAACATACTTATCTCTACTTCCAAACAGTTTCTAGTCTTGTATCCGAACAATTCAATTTGCTTCGCTATCTCTAAATCCTGCGTAATTAAAATAATTATATATCATTGCCTATGTAAGCTTGTCATAACATAAAATGAAACTTTAATCAGTGGAGGAGTTCTTCATCTCCCACTGATTATTATCCCTCACCTAACTTCTTTGCTTTCGCCGAATTTTGAGGTGGGGGTATTACTGCCCACCAATAGCGGGATAAATAATTTTCTCACTCATTTTATCATCTAATATTCTGCATATAGAATTTATTATGAAATCTATTTCTTAACTTTCCCTTAAAAAAAGAAGTTTCAAAAACGGAAAATTTATATCTTACACCACTGTAATCCTCACGTCACCTAATTCGATAGTTACGAGACTTGCTGCCCACTATACTTAAAGTAAGAAATAAGGCAACAAATAAAAGAATGGCGTATCTTTTTACAGATACGCCATTCTTTTATTTTTGACTTGTACGATTCGAAATACTAATTGCCCGATCTGTTGTTTTTGCTGCTTCATCTAATGCTTCTTTACTACTTTTCCCGTCATACATTGCTTCTAGCGCTTTTACAACCGCATCGCGAGATTCAGGGAATACACTAATAAGTGCCCCTTGTGTTGCAACGGATGGTTTTGTTGCTTGTAACTGTTCTACTGTTACTTTTAACTGTGGATATTTTTCATATTGTTGTTTTACTAAAGGTTCATTATATGCGTCTGGGTTAATAGAGAAATAACCCGTTTCTGTATGCCATTTTGCTTGCACATCTGGTTTTGTTAAATATTTCATAAAGTCCCAAGCACCTTGTTGTGTTTCTTCTGCAACCATATTCGTCATCCATAATGATGCCCCGCCAATAACAACACCGTTTTGTTTTACATCCTCTGGATATGGAATATACGCTACACCTACATTGAATTTAGAGGAATCAATTACATCCCTAACACCAGCTGAAGAATCTAAATACATTGCAACTTGTCCAGATTGGAAAGCAGCACGAACATCATCCCAACTTGCTCCATACTTTCCTAATGTACCAGCTTTATTCAGTTCATCTAATAAACCAAATACTTTTTGTCCTTCTTTTCCATTAAATACAGCTTTTGTCGCCGCACCTTTACGTCCATTTTCTTTATCAACATATAAACCACCTTGTGTTGCCAATAGCTCTTCAAAGAACCATCCGTAATTTAGCATTGAAAAACCGTACTGTTTTACGCTTTCGCCTTCTTTAACAGTTAATTTTTTTGCTGCTTCTTTTAATTCAGCGTAAGTTTTCGGCGCTTTTTCTGGATCGAGTCCCGCTTTTGTAAAGGCATCTTTATTATAAATTAATACTGGTGTAGATGAATTAAATGGCATTGAATACATTTTCCCATCAATTGAATAATAGTTCGTAATCGCTTTTTCTAATTTCGATGTATCATATTTATCTTTTTTAATCCAGCTATCAATCGGTGTAATCTTTTTACTATCAATCATATATTTCGTTGTAATTTCACTAGATTGAACGAGAGCTGGTGATTCTTTTGAAGCTTTTATATTTTTAAACTTCGTTAAAGATTCTTCATAGGAACCTTGAAATTCAGCTTTTACCTCATATTTATTTTGTGACTTATTATAGTCTGCAACAATTCCATCTAACACACCTTGCGTTTTTCCACCCATTGCATGCCAAAAGCGAATGACTGTTTTTTCCCCATTCTTTTCTACGGGAGCTACTTTTTCCTTTGCTTCAGATTTCCCCTCTGTTTTACTACTTGAACAAGCTGCAGCTGATAAAGCCATCGTTGCTGCCATTATAATAGCAGCACCTTTTTTCCAAAATCTCATCTCAATCCCACCTTTTCATATATATGTTTATTTAATTGCACCTTTTGTTAAACCTTGTTGTAACTGCTTCTGACCTAAAAACAATAAAATTAAAGTTGGAATAACAATAACTGTAACTCCTGCCATCACACTGCCCCAATCTGTCGCAACTTCCTGAGATTGAAGTTGTTTCACCCCAATTTGTACGGTTCTAATTTTCTCATCATTCGTAACCAAGAGCGGCCATAAATACATATTCCATGTTGTTAAAAAGCTATATACACCGAGCGTAATAAAACTTGTTTTACAATACGGAATGACGACGCGGAATAAAAACTTCACATGGCCAATCCCCTCGATAAAGGCAGCTTCTTTTAACTCATTTGGAAGCGTCATAAAATGCTGACGTAATAAGAAGATACCAAAGGCAGTTGCAAAGAACGGAACCGTCATTCCAGTAAACGTATTGATCCATCCAAATTGTTGTACTGTTAAAAAATTTGGTACCATCGTTGCTTCCCATGGGATAAGCATCGTTGAAATAAACAGAAAGAAAATGAAATTTCGTCCTTTAAAGTTTAAAAATACAAATGCGTAAGCGGCTAAACTTGATACAACAAGCTGACCAATCATTACCACTGTTGAAACTATAAAACTATTGTATAAATAAGAAAGCAGCGGTACTTTCTGAAAGATATGTACAAAATTATCAAATGTAAATTGTGTCGGGAACACCCTTCTCATTTGAAGATCTTCTGACGTCATAAACCCTAACAAAAATGCGTATAGAACTGGAAAAAAGACCATCGCTGCGCTAATAATGAGCAGCGTATATAAAAGAATATGTTGTTTCCATCTTTTAGCAATCATTTGTAATGCACCTTTCTCTCTGCAAACTTAAATTGAAGTAATGTGGCAATGAAAATGAAAATAAACAATACCATTGCCTGCGCACTCGCTGTACCAAATTGATGATTCGCAAAAGCTTCTTTATAAATAGAGTACACAATTAAGTTTGTTGCATCGTTCGGTCCACCGTGCGTTAAAATATCGATTTGTCCAAAGCTTTGAAATGCACTAATTAAAGTAACTGTTATAATAAAAAACAATGTAGGAGATAGCATTGGTAATGTAACACGTCGAAGTTTATGTAAATAGCTAGCACCATCAATAGATGCACTCTCGTATAGAGTCGTATCAATATTTTGCAAACCACCTAATATAACTAAAAACGCAAAACCTGTATTTACCCACACCGTTGTAACCGATACAGAAAATAATGCCCAGTTCGGACTTGTTAACCAGGCAATTGCAGGAAGATTCATCGAACCGAGTATATTATTGAATAAACCGACACTCGGATGGAATAAAAATAACCAAATTACTGCGCTCGCTGCTACTGAAATTCCCATTGTTGAAGAGAATAAAACTCGAAACAACCCTATTCCTTTTATTTTTTCGTTTGCAATTAATGCAAGAAACAGCGCAAACAAAATACTAGTTGGAACTGTATATAATACAAAGAGTAAAGTAGATTTTATGCTTTTATAAAAAGTTGGATCAGACAATAAATATTGATAGTTTTCAAATCCTACGAAAAGGTTTGCCTCACCATGAACATCTGTTAAATAAAAACTATAATAGATGGTACGAAATAATGGATAGAACAAAAAAATTGCAAATAGTATGATGGAAGGTGCTAAAAATAACAAGCCTGTTCGCAAATCTTTCGTACGGCTCCATAACGCTTTTTTTCTTGAAACTTCTGTTTGAGCAGGTAAATTTTCTACCTCAATCATTATTTCGCCACCGCCTTCAACTCTTCTTCGGCAATGAATCGAATCCTTTCGTTTGTATCGTTATGAAAGAAACATAGTTTCTGTACTGGAAATTGCAATTTGACTTTATCACCTTTTTTCAAAATAAGTTGTCCAATTACTTTTGCACTCCATGTTTTTTCATTTACTACAAAATTTAAAATTGTTTCATTTCCTAATACTTCTACAGATTGCAGTGTAACTTCTTGGCCATCTTCAGCTAATACGATGTGTTCCGGACGAATTCCTAGGCGCACCTTTTGTTCTGAAAACTGCTGTAATTGTCCCGAAGACAGTGGAATTTGTAATCCATCAACATGTAATCCCCCTATGCCTTTATCTACGATTCCATCACCAATATTCATGGATGGTGAACCAATAAAGCCAGCAACAAATTCATTTGCAGGATAGTTATATATATCAAGCGGTGTGCCTATCTGTTGTATACTCCCTTTGTTTAACACCATAATGCGATCCCCCATTGTCATTGCCTCAATTTGATCATGGGTCACATAAACCATCGTAATACCTAATCGCTGCTGGATTTCTCGAATTTCAATGCGCATTTGTGCACGCAACTTTGCATCCAAGTTAGAAAGCGGTTCATCCATTAAACAAATTGGCGCTTGACTTACGATCGCTCGCGCCAGCGCAACACGTTGCCTTTGCCCACCCGATAATCGACCTGGTTTCGACTTTGTATACTCCGTAAGCCCCACCATTTCTACTGCCTCTACCAATCGTTTTTGTCGTTCTTCTTTTGGAACTTTTCGTATTTTCAATCCAAATAAAATATTTTCTTCTACCGTCAAGTGTGGATATAAAGCATAATTTTGAAATACCATTGATAGATTTCGATTTTTCGGTTCTAAATCATTCGCAACATTTTCGTTAATAAGTAACGCCCCAGAAGTAATTTCTTCTAAACCTGCAATCATTCGCAATAATGTACTTTTCCCACACCCAGAAGGACCAACTAGAACAAAAAATTCACCTTTTTGAATCTGCACTGAAACATTTTCCACTGCTATTTCCTTTGAATTTTTATAAACTTTTGACACATCTCTTAATTCAATCATCAGTTTGCACTCCTTTTTTGCTCTTGTAACCATACTTCACAATAGCTTATTAAAATCTGCTTTAACTGCAATCTCCGCCTCTTCTTTCGTTTGAATGATTCCTCCTACAATAGTAGGAAAAAACAACTTCTCTACTAGTTGCTTAATAAAGGAAAGGTTTCTTAAATATTGATTTCCCTCAGTTTTTTACGGGTTGTCAATACGCATATAGGCAAATTAAAAACACCAACCTACATAGAACAACCTTCTTCTCATTTATCCCCTATAAACTAGAGTAAATGTAAGAATATACATAGATTGTTATATGTAAGCGGGTGTTCTCAAATGTTCTCTACCCTAGTTACGTTGTTACCTTTACTATATTACTTATTTATTAAGTTAGTTTTGATGATTTGTTAACAAGATGTTAATCACATGTTAATATTTTTATTTTTTTTTTTACAATATCCACCACATCAATTATCTCCTTTATTCTTCAACATAGATAAAGTGAAACTTCCATCAGTGGGGTTCTCTTCATCCCCCACTGATGATTAACCCTCACGAATCGGGCTTTTACGGGCAGTTGTTCCCCACCTATCTTCCTCGTTTCTCTCTGAATCTTGAGGTGGGGGTCTTACTGCCCGCAAATAGCGGGATAAATTTAGTGATGTCTTTTCTTACAACGACACAAATTAAATAAAAATAATTTATAAAAATACTAAATTCCACAAAAAAAGAGATAAGATTTCCTCTTATCTCTTCTTCCATAACCTACATTATTCTGTAGGTTGTTCTATTGTTTCATTTGCTCCTGCTAATCTTAATATATTTGCAATTTCTTTAAATCCTCGATTCTCCGCATGCTCTAGCGGAGTAATTCCTTCTCGATCCGGCATATTTACATCTACCCCATGATCAATGAGTAACTGAACAATTTGTTTATGATTTTCACTACCATTTCCAAGAACAATTGCTTCTAGTAATGCCGTCCAACCAAGGTCATTTCTATAATTCACATCGATATCTGTGCGACCTACTAGCTCTTTTACAACTTCCACATGTCCTCTTTCAGCCGCCGGAATGAGCGCTGTTCCACCATGACGATTCGTTTCTCTAATATTCGTGCCTGCATCAATTGTTAATTTTACAATATCAACATACCCCTCTTTGCTCGCATAAAGGAATGGATTTTCTTTATTTTCATCTAGCAATTCAATATCTGCACCTGCATCAATCAATGCTTTTACTGTCTCAACATGATTATGATACGTCGCTGCCATTACAGGTGTTTCACCCTTATCCCCTGATACATTTATGTTAGCTCCATCTTTTATTAATTTCATAGCTGTTTCTGTATCACCAAGTGTTGCAGAAAGTAATAATTGCTTATCCATTAAATTCATACTCTCTTTCTCTTTGTTCTCTTCTTTCTCTTTATGCGTCTTCTCTTGTTTTTTTTCATTTTTCACTTGAACCGGTTTAGATTCAGCCTCTTCTTGCTTTTCACAAGCTACTATCATAATGAAAAGCCCTAATAACATAAATAATAAAAACTTTTGTTTCCTCACAACTACAGCTCCTATGAAAGATAATGTTTTTCTAACCATCCCTTCATCACATGCAACAACTCTTCTTCAATAGATTTATCCATAAGCCCCTTATATTCCTTCATTAATCGAATCATTGTATGCCTATGTTCATAATTTCTTAAAATATGGTTCATGTTCGGAATGATATGCCACTCTGCTTCACCATTAACATATGAAGCAATCAGTTTAGCATGCTCAGGTGGTACTTGTATATCACTGTCTCCCGTAATTGCTAAAACAGGACATGATACTTGTTCTAAATATGTAACTACATTATATTGTAACTGTTCTCGCACCCATTTTGCATTCACTTTCGCACCTTTTATTCGAATAGTAGGATCCTCTGAATTGTTTACTCTATTCATAAATACTTCATTTTGCTTTCTTATACGCTGTGGAAGCTTCAGCATTTTAGATAACCAACCAATGGATCCTGATGCTGTTTCTAACTCGTTAACAACTTTGTCTATTTGTCTTTCTAAGAGCGATTTAGATGGTTCTGCTGCACCAGCAAGTAATACTAATCCCGCAACTGATTCTCTTATGGAGACAGCTGGTGCAAGTAAAGCTCCTTCACTATGCCCAGCAATAATAACACGCTTTGGATCTATTTGCGGATGATCCTTTAAAAATCTAATCCATAAAACAGCATCATCAATAAAGTCTGTCATCCCTGTTTTATAATAATCTCCCTTACTTTTATGAGTACCACGTTTATCATAACGAAGCACTGCAAATCCTAAAGAGGTAAAATAATCAGCTAATTCTTTATATAAGTCTAACTGTAAACAAATTGTATTTCCATCACGATTTCCTTTTCCAGTACCACCAATTAATAAAATAGCTGGATACGATTCAGAATAATATGTAGGGAGTGTTAATGTTCCTTGAAGTGTATACGCGCATTCAATCGTCACAGACAGTTCTTTCCCCATGGTTATTCTCTCCTCACTGTTTTTCAGGAATAATATATCGTTAAAATCGTTCTTCTCTCCTAATATATCCTATGCCTATATTATAAAAAAAGATGTGTAGCAATTTCTACACACCTTCTATCATTCACAACCAGTAATCACTAAATCATCTTCTAATTTAAGTAACAATGTATCCACATTGATTTCCTGACCAACTTCTATATTTACAGATCGTATATGACCACTAATTCCTACTGCTACTTTCTCCAGTGTTCCGTCATTTTTTCGAATCGTCATTAATTTTTCCCATTCATATACATAAGATGATTCATCAACAAAAATCTCTTCTACTCTTCCATTATATGAACTATAAATCTCTTCAATCATCGATTTCATTCAAAATCTACTCCCTACTTCACGCTTCTCTATTTTCTCATCTATTCTATCACTCCTGTAATAAACACATTATATTTTTAAAAATTCAAAATAAAATCCGTGAACAAAATGAACAAAATGATGATTATGCGTTTAATAACGTTATTTCGCTATTTATTTACCATCCATATTCTATCCTTTATGATAAACAAAAAAGTTTTTTCTGAATTTTCAGCATCAATTGAAAGCGCAATCATTTTTATAGGGGGAGATTACATGTTAGCCGTACTCGGGTTTGCGATGGTTTTTGTCTTTATGTTTTTAATTATGACCAAGCGTATGTCAGCATTAGTTGCATTAATATTAATTCCTATTATATTTGCATTAATTGGGGGATTTTATGCAAATGTAGGACCAATGATGCTAGACGGGATTAAGAAATTAGCACCGACTGGTATTATGCTTATGTTTGCCATTTTATATTTCGGAATTATGATTGACAGTGGATTATTTGATCCAATCATTAGTAAAATCTTAAAAATTGTAAACGGTAATCCATTAAAAATTGTTGTTGGTACAGCGATTCTTACTATTATCGTTTCATTGGATGGCGATGGCACAACAACATATATGATTACAGTTTCTGCAATGTATCCACTATATAAACGTCTTGGAATGAATCCACTTATATTAGCTGGAGTTGTTATGCTAGGAGCCGGGATTACAAACCTTACGCCTTGGGGTGGCCCAACAGCTAGGGTTATGAGTGCACTTGGTCTCGATGCTTCACAGCTATTTACACCGCTTATTCCAGCAATGATCGGCGGAGCAATATGGGTTATTTTTGTTGCTTACTTCCTTGGAAAAAAAGAGAGAAAGCGTTTAGGAATTGTTGATATACAATATATACAAAAAGAAAAGGCACTGATGGATGAACAAGCAGCAACTACAGAAGCTTCTAGCTATAAACGTCCCAAACTATTATGGATTAACTTTTTATTAACAGCAGCTCTTCTCGTCTGTCTTATCATGGAGATTATGCCACTTCCTGTCTTATTTACAGTCGCTTTTGCTATTGCAGTTATGATTAATTACCCAAGTCTAGAAGAACAAAAAGAACGTATTGCTTCTCATGCGGGAAACGTATTAGCCGTTGTTTCTTTAGTATTTGCCGCTGGAATTTTCACAGGAATTTTATCAGGGACAAAAATGGTAGATGCGATGGCTCAAAGCCTAGTTGCCCTTATTCCTGATGCGCTCGGACCACAACTTCCTATTATCACAGCTATTATAAGTATGCCTTTTACATTCTTTATGTCCAATGATGCTTTTTATTTTGGTGTATTGCCAATTCTCACAAAAGCAGCTGCAGCTTATGGAATTAGTGCCGCTGAAATGGGGCGTGCCTCTCTACTTGGACAACCTGTTCACTTATTAAGTCCACTCGTTCCATCCACTTATCTATTAGTTGGCATGGCAAAGGTTGATTTTGGTGAACATCAACGCTTTACTTTACTTTGGGCAGTTGGAACAACAATGGTAATGTTAATCGTTGGTATTATTACTGGAGTCATTCCCATATAATTCGTAACGAAACTTCTTTGAAAGGAGTTTCGTTTTTTCAGTCATTACAAATAAGAAAGAAGGCTACAATATGATATTATCCAATCTTCTATTACTGATATTCGCAAGCCTGGGTGGTTATATACTTTCTTTAACTGGTTTATCAATTGGTTGGTTACTTGGTTCCCTAAGTATTACAGGTTTCCTCGCTTACTCTGAACCAGTCTGGATGCAAAGATTAGAGAAACAACCTCAACAGAAAAAAGTTCTTC
This sequence comes from Bacillus sp. XF8, assembly GCF_017498755.1. NCBI lineage: Bacteria > Bacillati > Bacillota > Bacilli > Caryophanales > Bacillaceae > Bacillus > Bacillus sp. XF8. The sequence goes on from NZ_JAGDQK010000015.1 coordinate 111,891, forward strand.
TTTCATTTCAACATATTGGGCAATGTATTATCGGTATTGAGTTAGGACAAAAATTAACAACTGATATTCTTGTTACGTTTCAACAGCACTGGCTAATCATTATTACTATGATTGTTAGCTCCATTGCTCTTGCTTTATGTTCTGGCCTGATTTTATGGCGTTTTACTAAAGTAGATTTATTTACAAGTCTATTTAGCGCCACTCCTGGTGGATTATCTGTTATGCCCACACTCGCCTCAGAAATAGGTGCTAATACTGCAGCAGTTAGTATTGTTCAAACAATTCGTGTCTTTTTGGTGCTTGGTACAATTCCGCTTCTTTCCGTCAATTGGATCCCTCATAATCCAATTGTACCTCACCTAAAAAATTATTCTACTGGCTCTCCGTTTTGGACAATCTTTTTAATCTTTATCGCTTGGATTGGTTATCGAATCGGAAAACTTTTAAAATTCCCTTCTCCTTGGCTTGTTGGAAGCATGATAAGTGTTGCACTCCTACAGACTCTATCTGCACACTATTTTAGCAATAGTCCAACAGCCTGGTGGCCACACTGGATTATGATTTTAGCTCAAATTTTCATTGCAACTAGTATTGGATGTCGTTTTAAAAGGGAAATGTTTATTGGTGTAAAACAAACGATTACAATAGGATTATTTAGTTCTATTGGTCTAATCGGAGTCTCTATATTGTGTGCATTCTTTGTTTCTTCCATCACAAATATTCCACTAGTTGCTTCTATATTAGCTCTTGCACCTGGCGGAATTGCAGAAATGGCAACAACCGCCATCATTTTACAAACAGATGCTACATTTGTAGTCACAGTTCAAGTAATACGCATGCTTACAATTCTTGGATTTCTACCCATTTTCTTTAAATTCCTTTATAGATATTTGCACCACAAAAAATCTAATGTTCATAAAACAGGATAACAGCCCTATCTAATAAAAAAAGTAGAGACTATACAAACCTCTACTTTTTTCTATCTCATAATTATGAAGAAACTAGAAAATATCTTCGCTCTGGTCGTCCCACATTCCCATATATAAGTTCCGCATAAATCCTCTTTTCAGAAATCAAATATTCTAAATAACGCCTTGCTGTTGATCGACTTATCCCTGCTTCTAAACTCAACATTTCTGCTGTAATTCCTTCATGACCTACTTTAGAAACATATTTTTTTATTTTTGATAATGTTAAAGGGTCAATACCTTTTGGAGCATGTCTGCTTTGATTATTTTCCAATCGTTCCTTAAACCATAAACTTTCAATTTCCTCTGATGATAACTGTCGCCTTTGCTGTAATTGCTGTATTTTCTCTCGGTAGTTTTCTAAACTCTTTTTAAATCGATCAAACATAAGCGGCTTTACAATATAATCCGTTACCCCACCTCGCAATGCATGACGAACAATTTCGACTTCTGATGCCGCTGTAATCATAATGATATCCGTATCATGTAAGTTACGACGAATATATGTCACAAGTTCCGTCCCCTGCATATCAGGTAAATAAACATCTAATAAAACAAGCTGCGGCGAGACAAGATCTAACCACTCTTTCGCTTGTTCTCCTGTTGTTGCAGTTCCAATTACCTTAAATCCCCCTACTTTTTCAGTAAAACGACGATGAATCTCTGCAATGCGAATATCGTCTTCTACAATTAGTACTTCAATCCCCTCGTTCATTACAATTCGCCTCTTTCCTTTGGCAATGCAACTATAAACAATACACCACCTATATCCCCTTTTTCTAGCGCGATACTCCCATTTAAATCTTCAACTAGCTCTTTTACCTTCGCTAACCCATAACCGCGTTTTTCTCCTTCTTTTGTCGAAAATCCTTTGTCAAATATATATGTAATTACCTCATCATCAATCCCACGTCCCGAATCTTCAACTTCAATAACAATCTCCTCTCCAATATCTGTTACAAACATTCTCACTTGTTTTTCATACTCCTGATTATATTCAACTGCTTCAAATGCATTGGTAATTAAATTCCCTAAAATTGAAACAACGTGATTACTATCAATATGAGAACCTAATTTTTTCAAACTACTCTCGCGATCTAAAATAAAATCAATTTTCAATTCTCTAGCTCGATTATAGAATCCAATTAAAATTCCACCTAGCCACGGATTTTGTATACGTTTTAAAATAAACTGAACAAAGTCTTGATATACAGCAGTCTCTTTATGAATAAGCTCTAATGCTTCATCATATGACTCTAATTGAATAAGACCTGAAAGCGTATACAATAAATTGTTATACTCATGTGTCTGTGCCCGAAGTGCCTCTGTATAACGTTTAGCTTGAGATAGTTCTTCTGTTAACTGATCCATCTCTGATTTTAAACGAAAACTAGAAACGACTCCTATTACTACATTGTTCACCTTAATAGGTAATCGATTTACAATAACAGCTCGTCCCTTTATATCTAAATAGCGATCAAATTGTTCTTCTCCAGTTCGAAGCACTTCCAGTATTGAGGAGTTCGGAATAATTTTCAAAATAGAATCCCCAAGGATAGTCTGATGTTTTTTAAGAGAAAGAATTTCATACGCCGCCTGATTGACTAAACGAATGCAACCTTCTTTATCTATCACCATAATTCCTTCTCGTACAGATTGAATGACAGCACTATGTTCCTCATATAGAGAGGAGATTTCTTCTGGTTCAAAGCCAAACATTAATTTTTTTATACTACGTGCTAAATATATAGAACCAAATATCCCAATTACTAATCCAGCGATAGCAATCCAAAACACTCTCTTACCGTATGCTTCTGCCACTTCATGAATATCATCCATAGAAAAGCCAACAGATACAACACCAATAATCCGATCAGTCTGATCACGAATTGGCACTTTTCCGCGTAAGGAAGGACCTAATGTCCCAGTCGCTTTAGAAATATATGATTTTCCATCCGTTAAAACCCCTTCGTTATCCCCACCAACCATTTCTTTTCCAATTTCCTCACGCAAAGGATGTGCATAACGAATTCCATCTTTATTTCCCACTACGATAAAATCAGCATCTGTTTCTACCCGTATTTTCTCAACAATTGGTTGAATAATAGCAGATGGGTTTTCCTTCTGAAATGCTTCTTGAATTTCCGGTATAGCAGCGACTGTTTTTGCAACGTGTAATGCCCTTTTACCAATCTGCTCTTCTATTGTTTTAGATACGATATAATAAAAAAGAAAACTCGTCAAAATAATAACAAAGAAAATGAGTGTACCAATCGTCAATGTAATTCTTGGCTGTAATTTTAATTTTTTAAACTTCAAAATCATTCCCCTAACTTTCATTACACATTACTTTGTGAAGCATAGATGCAAAAAAAATTTCCCCTCATGTAAAATTCATCGCTCATTTATATAAAATACATACTTCCAGCAGCTTATAATATGTTAGGAAATCTATTTAAAAGAAGTTGTACAAAGTCTACATACTCTCTTTCCTCATCACTACTATGCTCCTTATTCATCCAATAATCCCCATCTACTAAGTCGAACATTTCAATCGCAGTTATCTCCTGACAATTATTATGTTGTAGTACTATTTTCATCAGCTGTAAATCATCATTCCAATTAAAATGTAATACAAAAGCATGTAACAATTCGGGCGTATTTAATTGAGTAAAATAATCATTTACTTCAGCGGTCTCTCCATACAGACAACCATCAATGATTTCTTGTTCACTTTCTGTTAATTTCAGCCGAATTGCTCCTTTTGTTTCCAATAATAAATCTGCTATTTCAGGAGTGTGCCTCGCTAAAAACCAAGGAGTTCTTTTTATCCCAGCTGGATGATTAAGTTCTACGCCCTTTTCTAATAAACATTTCACAGCTTGTTTATTCTTAAACTTAATCGCTTTAGTAAGCACTGATTCGTGTAAGCGATCTTTTATGTCTGTCTTCGCCCCACCAGCTAGTAACCTTTCAAATATTTCGATAGGAGTCTTTTTTACAATTGCGTAATGCAACGGTGTTCTTCCAAACTGATCTTGTTCATTTATATTAGCTCCCGGAATGGCCTCTATGAATTGATCAAGATTTTTGTTTTTAATTGCTTCAAACAATATGTTCAATACATTCACCACTTTCGAACTATGATATTTTTACAGAAAACACCAACAATTAAAGTACTACTTCCCTATAAGACAGGCTATCTTAAATAAAGCATTACATTATTGATTTCAATACATTCTCAAAAGGAATTCACCTATTGTCTTTTTTAAATGATGTATCCATTATAACTAAATATACTAAATTTTGTTTATTATTTAAAAACCGTTAAGTAAAATAAACATATATGTCTATACGAAAGTAGGGTAAAAAATGGAGTCAAAGGAGCTTTTATTAAACGAAATTGCAATGATTGAAAAATGGGAGAAGGAACAGGAGGATCTTTGGTTCTTTGAAAAATGGGGGAAAATTCCATTTGTTATTCTTGATAAGCTCACGCCCAAGTTTATTCATAAAAAAATTAATCTTTTACTAGATGAGCTTATTCAATATCTCAATTCTGGAAGTAAATATTTAATTCACCCACAAACAACAATAGAAAAATTTGAAAACGCAGCTTCCTTAACAGATGTTCAAAAATTCCCTTTAAGTGAGATGGATTCAATCGTTGATAAAATCATTGAAAATAGAAAATCCGTCGCAACTGCCCAAGGAGCGACAACTGGATTTGGTGGTATTTTCACCCTAGCAATTGATATTCCAGCTATTTTAAGTATGTCACTAAATGTTTTACAAGAGATTTCCATTTGCTACGGCTATAATCCTGAAGATATGCAAGAGAGGTTATTTATCGTAAAATGTTTACAATTTTCTTCATCTGATATTGTAGGAAAACAAACAATTCTTCAGGAGTTAAAACATTTTGATTCTCGCGCCAATCATGATGACAGTATGTCTCAAATTAAATCATGGCGAGAAGTGTTTACTGTGTATCGTGACAATTATGGTTGGAAAAAACTTTTTCAAATGATCCCTGTTGCTGGAATGATTTTTGGAGCTTATTTAAATCGAAAAACAATTGAAGAAATTGCTGAAGTAGGTAAGATGCTTTATAAGAAAAGAAGAGTGTTAGATAGATTAGAGGAGATGAAATATACTTCTAAATAGTATGTAAAAGGCCCCTACTGTGAGGGGCCTTCTTTCATTAATTTTCACTTTTCCCTTTCTCTTCCACCACCTGCACAACAGGCTTCTCACTCACCGCTTGCTGCACAGCACCTTTCCCAGCAAATCCTTCCAATAACTCTTTCAAATCAATGCCAGAAGAGGCTTTCAATGTTTCTTGCATCGTTGCCATTAGATCAGTCGCATAACCTGCAACTTTTCCAGCGCCGCTGTTTTTTCCACTGCCGCCTGTATCCACAACAGTAATTTTATCAATGTTGCTAAGTGGGCTTGCAAGTTCTTTTGCGTAACTTGGAAGCATTTTAAGAACCATATCCATAATTGCCGCCTGACCATATAATTCGAATGCTTCAGCAATTTTTTGCTTCGCTTCTGCTTCCGCCAAACCTTTTAATCGAATAACATCCGCTTCCGCTGTACCTTGAGCCTTTTCAACTTCCGCTTTTGCCTGACCTTGTGCTTTTTCAATTTCAGCTTTCGCTAAACCCTCAACACGTACTTCTTCCGCACGTGCTCTTGCTTCCGCTTCAATTTTATATTGTTCTGCATCTGCTTTTTTAATTTGTTTTACTTTTTCCGCTTCCGCTGATTGTTCAACTGCATAACGATCTGCATCTGCTTTTTTCTTTACTTCTGCATCGTATTGTTTTTCACGACGTGCAATTTCTTTTTCTTCTAATTCAATTTGCTTTTCACGCTCAATGATTTTTACGCGCATTTGTTCTTCTGTAACACCTTGCTGCGCTTTTGCTTGTTGTAATTCATAAGAAAGGTCAGCATCTGCACGAGCTTGCTCTTGCTCTCTCTTATATGCTTGCACTTTTAATTCTTTATGCTTTTCAGCCTCTGCAATTTGTGCATCACGTTGATATTCAGCTTCTTTTGCCTCTTTTTCCGCACGTGCTTTTTCAATACGTGCTTCTTTTTCACGCTCTGCATTCGCAATTGTTGCATCACGTTTAACCGTTGCGATTTGTGGTTGACCTAAAGCATCTAAATAACCATTTTTGTCCATAATTTCTTTAATCGTAAAGGATACAATACGAAGACCCATTTTCTTTAAATCTGTCGAAGCAACTTCATGTACCTTTTGTGCAAATTGTTCTCTATTACTGTAAGCATCTTCTACAGTCATTGAAGATAAAATAGCGCGTAAATGGCCTTCTAATACTTCCTTCGCTTCTACTTTTAACTCTTCGGTTTCTTTTCCTAAATATTGTTCAGCTGCTGTAGATACTTCTTCAATTGTTGAACCTACTTTAATAATAGAAACACCGTTTACCGTAACTGGCACCCCTTGTTTCGTATACGTATCACGTGTTCCAACTTCTAATTTATAGTTTAATAAACTAAGAGGTTCTGCTCGTTGCATAATCGGTACTACAAAAGTACCGCCGCCACGAATAATTTTAATTTTCTTTCCATCATCTGTTGTAACAACATTCTTTCCGCCGCCAAGCCAGTTCCCGGTAACAATCAATGCTTCATCCGGGCCAACTGTACGGTATTTTGTAATAAACACCAAAATAAGTAAAAGTAAAATTGCGAGTAATACACCACCGATAATTAACGGAATCATTTAAATTCCTCCTTATAATTTTGGTTTTTTTAAAGAATAAGCGATGTTTTGTACAAGCAAAACACCATCTTGAACTCCCTCAATAATGACTTGTGTTCCCTGTAAAATATCTTTTTTCCCAATTGCCTTAGCTGGTATCGCATTGCTTCCAAATTTCGAAGAAACTAATACCTCTCCAAAGCCCTCTTTCGGGATGGTAATAATCACTTCTCCCCTACAGCCAACAAATTCATCCATACGTTGCACTGTATTTTGTTCCGACTCTGCAATTGGTTTTAAAATTAATATCTTCATTAGAAAAACCACAATAAAAGATATGCCGAAAGAAAGACTAAAAATAACAATACTATTTAAAGAAAATAAATACTCTCCTATATAACTAAAACCACAAAGCATTGCAAAGAAACTGAGCAGTAACGTTACAATGGATGTAGATCCACCTCCGAAGCTAAATATGGATTCAAATATATCTCCAAAAAAGATATAAATAACAGTCAGTACGGTAGCAATAATAAATCCATATAAATAAATTGTCTCAAGTGGATAACCCAACAATGTCATGCCTTATCCCCCTTTCATCATTGCCTCTCTCTTTGTTATATGTATGCATCACCTCTTTTAAGAATTATATTTCGTAATTTTCAGTTATTTATTCTTTAAAGAAATACCTGTACGGACAGGCTACTTAAAAAAGAACAGGAGGAGCCTATAGTGACAGGCTCCTCCTAGAAAATAACCGATATATTGTATATCTATATAATAGATTATTTTACATAAAAAGTAAAGTTTTATATACATTGGAAACAACTTTATTTTACTAATAATGAATATGCCCCATTTTCATTATTAAATTTATATACATATAAATAATACTTTCCTGGTTTTGCTTGGTATTTCCCTTTAATGACGCTTCCGTCAGCTTGACCGTAAGCAACATAATTTTGCATATCTGATTCATGATGCAGCACCCATGTCATCCCAATTTGCTGTTTGTTTATAACAGAAATATCTACCTCTTTTGGAGATTTAACCTCGAACATGTAAACATCCGTTTGATTAGGAGTATTCAGATTTCCATTTACAAGCGTATTAAAAGGAATTACCTTTGCCTCTTCAGAGCCTGCACCTGTTTGCATATCCTGTTTTACGGTGACCATCGTTTGTCCTTTACTTTCTTTTCCTCTATTATCTTTCACTGTTAGCTCCGCTGTATACGTTCCCTCTTTCCCATATACATGAATAGGATTTGCTTCTGTACTTGTTGTACCATCCCCAAAATTCCAAAGATAAGAAATAATTTTTGCACCTACACTTTCTGTACCATCGCTATGAAACTGAATTTTTTCATTTACTTTCCCATTGTAAGGTCCATTCATATTTACTTTAGTAGTTTGGTTTTCTTCTTCATCCGTTGCAACACCGTGGAGAACAATATCATATTCAAACTGATTGGCTGCATTCACACGATAGTTAACAAAATATGCTGTAACTGTTTTATAACCACTCCATCCTTTTTGCGATAGCTGTTCCAATACTTGATTCATTTGCTTGCTCATCGTTTTCCAATCTTCGGATTCACCTTTTGATGCACCACCTATGTATGTGCCTTCTACTGTAAATGTGTTAAAGAATTGAGACTTATGTTTTGTAATATTTACATTTTTCAAATTCGCAACATCTGCAATTTCTGTCTTCACTTCAGCTAACGGCTTTGGTGCGTGTTTTACTAAATAATCATCCGATACTTGTGGTACATCATATTTGTCTTGATTATCAATCAATTGCTGCATATATGTTTGATATTCTTTATTTAATTGTGTGTCCTTACTCAAAGCTTCACGATATGTATCATAATTTTTCACATCATTCGCACGTATTAAATCTTGAACCTTATCAAATGTTTCAAATCGATAATTATATAAATAAGACTGCAGTGCAAAGGAATAGTTATAAAAATCCCATGAGCCATACTTTGCAAACAATGTTTGCTCTGCTGTATAACGACTCGCCGGATCAGATGATAAACCACTGATGATACTCTTACGTGGAACAACATTATTTGTACGTGTAGATCCCGCAAAAAATTCCGCATTACCTTCTTGGAACCAAGTTAATCTTTCATTTTGATACATATCTCCTCTTCCAAATAAACCAGGAACCTCGTATCTTCCTTGTAAATAATGTGTAAATTCATGACGGAACAACTCTTCTAAACTATAAATGCTTTGTTCCGGGGTGCGCTCATATGTAAAGAAAGTTCCCTTCTCTTCGATATATATTCCACCATTGTTTGTTTCATATCCATATAACTGTCTATTTAACTGATATTCATCCGGATTATTATAAATTACTACTGTCAATACATCATCAGCGTTCCCTGATTCTAACGCTTTATCATTTCCAATTACACGATGATATTGCGCTTTTACTTCCTTGGCAGCCCAATATAATCTCTTAATCTTCTCCTCTGTTACTTTGTCTCCTGTTTTAAATACGATAGACCCATCATCAAATTTGTATGTTTTCGGTAAATACTGCTGTTTGCCTTCTTCACGTATTTTCTCTAAATCTACTGTATTCCCACTAGAGTCTTTTCCACCATAATTTGTTGTAATTTGCTCTACCGCTGTAAAATAAGCTTCACTTAGGCGAGGATACATCCCCATTGCTTGTGTAATGACTTCTAATCCTTTTTTTGGATTGCTATGAAATTTCCCTAAACGTCCTACATAATAAATACCATTATTAATTAGCCAACTATTTTCAGTTGTCACATTCCGTATGAGAGCGATTCTACTAACCTCATTTATAAAGTTATCAATCTTTCCATACCACATTGTTGCATTAGGCTCTTTACGCGTATCATACAAGTAAGACTGTATGTCATAATCAATTCCTTGTATGATATCATATATGGCTTGTCCTTTCGTACGATCACCTACATACGTAGATAGGTGATCATTATACTGTTTTAAAATATTTGTCGCATACTGCACTGTTTCAGCATCACTAGAAGCATTGCTAATTAATTTCCCATACGCAGCTACCACTTTATCTTGCTCAGCTGTACCTAATTTAAAGTTTGGGTTTTTCGCAATTGCTTTTAATGCTGGTAAGCATTTATCATGGAAACTTCTCTCATCTAAGTAACTTAATTCATTATTATAAAATCCCAAATAAAAAGCAGAACGTAATACCTCAACAAATGTGTCAATTCCCTTTGCATCCTCTTTCGTAAAAGCACTTCCTCGTCGTCCTAACTCATCAATGATAACTTTCATGCGCTCTTTATTTTGATAAAAAGCTTTTGTATCTTGATTGAATTGGAATAAATCTGTAATTTGATTCCAACGAATATTTGCTAGCGTATCAATTAATTCACTATCGCTCATTCTATTAAGCTCTGCCATAGAATAACTTTGCTGGAATTGTCTAACTTCAGCCCGCTCCGCAATCGGCGCTGGTCGCTGTGAAAAATCTCCTACTTTTAAACGCTTTTCAAATGATAATGTTTCATCCGCCTTTGTAGAATGTACAATTTCATCTTTTAAAGTTTCTATACCGACAGGTTTCATTTGTAATACATTGTAAGGTGTTTTTTCTTCTGCTGATACTTCAGCTTGCCATCCACTTAATGATAATGCCATTGTACTAATCCCTAGCATTATTTGATTAAACTTTATGTTCTTTTTCATAATAAGTCCTCCCTAGTTGTATATCCGCAACATGAAAATAACATATTATCTTAATAAAATAATACAAAATGCAATATTTCATATTATTTCTGTATACATTTCGAACGTTTTATGAATAATCATACTAACGTACCCCTTCTATAAAAAGTAATTTTTTGCATTTAAACCAATAATTGTTATGCTTAATATAACTGTTAACCTAATTAATTAAAGGTGGAATTCTATGATAAAAAAAGAAAACAGTGTATTTTATATCTCCATCTTGCTTACAACCTTATTTATTATATGAGGTGTGCCTCCAGCGAATTGGATACAAGGCTATGATTTACAAAGTGTTACCTCTTCTTTAAATTCATTTATCCTCAATAAGTTTGGGTAGATTTACTCTCTACTTATGACCACAATGATTGTTTTAGCTGCTTATTTAGCATTTTCAAAGTATAGATCAATTCGACTTGGTAAAGATGATGAGAAACTAAAATATAGCTACCTTTCTTGGCTCGCCATGTTGTTTGGAACAGGAATGGGAATTGGTCTTCTCTTTTAGGGGATTGCTGAACCAATTTCATATTTCGGGGCACCGCTTACCGGTGAACCTGGAACTGAACAAAGCGCAAAACTCGCTATGCAATATTCATTTTTTCACTGGGGTCTCTTCTCTTGGTCACTTTATGTGATGGTTGCTTTAACAATTGCATACTTTACGTTCAGAAAACGACAAGGTAGTACAATCGGTGCTATAGTTACTCCATTATTTAATCGATCGAAAAATTCTCTTATTGGAAAAACAGTAGATATTTTAGCTATGTTGGCAACCGTCTTCGGAATTGTGCCATCCGTAGGAATCGATGCACAACAAGATACATATTTAAAAGAAGAATTTGGTTCACAAGTAAAACCTGAATTCGTTATTACATAAGGTGGAAAAGTAAACTAACAAAGGCAAGCTCATGAAATATGAATTTCATGAGCTTGCCTTTGTTACTATCAATATAAAAAAAGGGGTTACGCCATTTTCTCACCTGATTCTTCTCTAAAAAAGCTCTTCATTGCGTGGAATACATCAACTTTCTGTTTTAAAATATAGTACCTGAAGTTCTCATCTTTAATATTTTTATAGGCTGACATAAGCGTACTGTGGCGATTATACTGATTTACTTCCCCATACCCAAACATATTACATAGCTTCATCAATTCTTGAACAAGCTTCACACACCGAGCGTTATCTGATGTTAAGTTATCCCCATCTGAAAAATGAAATGGATAAATATTATAGCGTTCTGGTGAATACTTTCCATCTATAAGCTCAAGTGCTTTTCTATAAACAGAAGAACATATTGTTCCGCCACTTTCTCCTTTTGAGAAAAATTCTTCTTCTGTCACGACCTTCGCTTCTGTATGATGAGCAATAAATTCTATATCTACCGTTTCATACTTTGTACGTAAGAATCTTGTCATCCAAAAGAAGAAGCTACGCGCCATATACTTCTCCCAAAGCCCCATAGATCCGCTCGTATCCATCATTGCTAATACAACCGCTTTTGAATCTGGCTTCAACACTTCATTCCATGTTCGGAATTTCAAATCTTCTTGACGAATCGGATGAAAAGCTGGTTTTCCACTCATGGCATTTCGTTTATAAGCTGATATCATCGTCCGTTTTTTATCAATATTTCCCCATAATCCTGTTTTTCTAATGTCGTTAAATTCAATATGTTCAATACGATTTTCGTCCATTTCTTTCCGCTTTAAGTTAGGTAGCTCTAGCTCTTTAAAAAACGCTTGCTCTAATTCTAAAATAGATACTTCTGCTTCATAATAATCTTCCCCAGCTGCATCTCCTGCACCTTTCCCTTTTCCTGGTCCTTTTTGTTTTTGACCACTTGATCCATCTCTTGCAACCACATCGCCAACTTTACTACCACCAGTTCCTTGCCCAACATGTTTATTCTTATCATAGTTATATCTAATTTTATATTCGTCTAAAGAACGAATTGGTATTTTTACAACGTCCCTACCATTAGACATAACGATACTTTCCTCTGTCACAAGGTCTGGTAAGTTATTCTTAATTGCCTCTTGCACCTTTTCCTGATGGCGTTGTTGATCGTCATGTCCTTTGCGATGGAGGGACCAGTTTTCCTGTGAAATTGTATAATTAGGTTGATTTTCTTCGCCCATCCTTTTCCCTCCTTACTTTAATTTCCCTTATTTTCTCTAATAAACAGTAATATAAGAATTTAAGGTTATGATGTAGCCATAAAAGTAGTTAAAAAGTATCTGTTCATTAGAACTTACTTTTTCCATAACCAAAAGGCATCCATAGCTTTTTTACGTATTGCTCCGAACATCCTTAACAAAAACTTTGATATCCATTTTAAATTAAAATTTCTTTAGCTGATAAGAAAGAAACACAATTCATTGTTGCACACTTTTTCACTCTGCAACATATTGTATTGTGTTGGCTTTTTTCTGTATGAATGGTTGGTTACTCTATCATATGCGTATTGTAAAAATAATTGACAATAAATTCATGAAATTGCACCTTAATTTATTATGTTTGGACAAGTCCATATATGAAATGAAACATTTACTATATAAATACAGATTGAAAAAACGACATAAACCCTAACTTTCAGCTGAGAGAGAGCATCCGACCGAGTGTAGTAGCGATCAGTGCCATTTTTTGCTCCATGCCAGGTTAAAACAAAGAGAGAAAACAAGTGGATATCTCCTTTTGTTTTCATAGCCGTGACTTATATGCCGGAAAATCAAAATAGATATATATGGTAAAGTTCCATTACTTCAATTGGATAGATATAAAAACGCTGCCTCTGGTTTCATAAGAGACAGCGTTTTATTATCAAACTATCGATTCAGCAAGCTACCCACATAGCGCAACAATTCATTTGCCGATGAAGAATTGTAGCCATGTTCATCGATTAAGCGTGCAACAACATCATTAATTTTCTTCAACTGATTTTCATCTGGTGTTTTCGTAGATGTTGTAATTTTTACAACATCTTTCAAATCAGCAAATAATTTTTTCTGGATTGCTTCGCGAAGGCGCTCATGTGAATTGTAATCAAAACGTTTTCCTTTACGAGCATAAGCAGAAATACGTATTAAAATTTCTTCTCGGAATGCTTTCTTCGCATTTTCTGAAATGCCAATTTGTTCTTCAATGGAACGCATTAGCTTTTCATCTGGACTCATTTCTTCACCTGTTAATGGATCACGTAATTTTGATTTATTGCAATATGCCTCAACGTTATCTAAGTAATTATCCATAAGCGTCTTAGCTGATTCTTCATACGAATACACGAACGCTTTTTGTACTTCTTTCTTGGCAATTTCATCGTACTCTTTCCGTGCTAATGAAATGAAATTCATATAGCGCTCCCGGTCCTCATTACTAATGGATGGATGTTGATCTAACCCATCTTTTAACGAACGTAACACATCAAGCGCATTAATCGATGGTACTTCTTTTCTAATAATAGTAGAAGAAATGCGGTTAATAACATAACGTGGATCAATTCCACTCATACCTTCATCTTGATATTCACGCTGTAATTCTTCTACATCAATTGAATTATAACCTTCGACCATTTCTCCATCATATAAACGCATCTTTTTAATTAAATCAATATCTGGGCGCTTTGGATCTTTCAAGCGTGTTAAAATCGTAAACATTGCTGCGACGCGAAGTGTGTGCGGCGCAATGTGTACATTTGAAACATCGCTTTCACGAATCATCTTTTCATAAATATGTTCTTCTTCACTAACTCGTAAATTATATGGAACCGGCATCACAATAATCCTTGAATGTAACGCTTCATTTTTCTTGTTGGAGATAAAGGAGCGATACTCTGTTTCATTCGTATGGGCTACAATTAATTCATCTGCTGAAATAAGTGCAAATCTCCCAGCTTTGAAATTCCCCTCTTGTGTAAGAGATAATAGATGCCATAAAAATTTCTCATCACATTTTAACATCTCTTGAAACTCCATCATGCCACGGTTTGCTTTATTTAACTCTCCATCAAAACGATATGCACGTGGATCGGACTCTGAACCATATTCTGCAATTGTAGAAAAATCAATACTTCCTGTTAAATCCGCAATATCCTGTGATTTTGGATCAGAAGGACTAAATGTACCAATTCCTGTTCGGCGATCTTCCGAGAAGAAAATCCGTTCTACAATTACATCTTCAATTCTTCCCCCGTATTCTTTTTCTAAACGCATCACATTTAATGGTGACAAGTTCCCTTCAATTCTTACACCATATTCATCGTAAAAGTCATCACGTAAATGATGTGGTATGAGATGAAGAGGATCTTCATGCATCGGGCAACCTTTTATCGCAAAAATAGCTCCGCGATCTGTACGCGAGTATGTTTCTAATCCTCGTTTTAACATAGTGACTAATGTTGATTTCCCACCACTAACTGGCCCCATTAATAGTAAAATCCGTTTTCTAACATCTAAACGTTTCGCAGACGGATGAAAATATTCTTCCACAAGACGCTCTAACGCATCTTCTAATCCAAATAGCTGATTACTAAAAAAGTTATATTTTTTTCTGCCTTCTACTTCTTCAATACCAGCATCTTTAATCATATTGTAAATGCGAGAGTGTGCTGTTTGAGCCACCCATGGTCTTTCTTTAACAAGCTCCAAATATTCCGCAAACGTACCTTCCCATTGTAAACGTTCTTCTGCCTCTCGATGCTGTTCAATTTTCTTTAGAATATCCATTATAGCTCCTCCCCCATCTCCTTGTTCAATCGGATTATTATAAAAGGTATGCGAGGATGTCCTTAAACATTCTTTAAATCAAAATGAAATCTCCTACAAACATTATAAATTTCATCCCAAAGTTAAAAGAAAATTCGGTATAATGAATTTATCGGGAAATTCCTTCTCATTCTTACAGATATATCTTCTTTACTTCCACAGAATCTACATAAACTTAAGATCCAAATTCTCTTAAATAAAATATGAAAAAGGAGGATTCACATGAAATTATTATTAATTTTAGGTGTCTCACTTACGTTTCTTACTGCAATTTTCACTTCAGGTTATAACGATAAACCAGGTACAAATAAAAAGTGATGGGCCTAGGCCCATCACTTTTTGTTCTCTATTACATACAACTTTTAATATACAATTTCTAAATCTAAACCTGGATAATTTTGTTGACGGAATGCTTCATAAATTAAAATCGCTGCTGTATTAGATAAATTTAACGAACGCACTTTGTCAGTCATTGGAATACGTAAACAATGATCGAAGTTTTCTTCGATTACGTTTGCTGGTAATCCGTTTGTTTCTCTACCAAATACAAAGTAATAATTTTTCTCTGGCTTACTATAATCAAACGCTGTATGTGCTTTTTCACCATACTTTGTTAAATAGAAAAATTCACCGTCACTATTTTTTTCATAAAACTCTTCAATCGAATCATAATACGTAATTTTTACGTGCTGCCAATAATCTAGGCCGGCACGTTTTAACATTTTATCATCCGTTGAAAATCCAAGCGGTCGAATTAAATGTAATTCTGTCCCAGTAGCTGCACAAGTACGTGCAATATTTCCTGTATTTGCTGGAATTTCTGGTTGATATAAAACAACATGTACTCCCACGCGATATTCACCTCAATCTTTTGTCTACTACGTATTATACCACTTGAGTGAAAAATCTCTACCCATTAATAATATGAAAAAATTTATATTTCATTTGTGGCGTATATTTACTGGAATCTTCATAATTCCAATACCGCCTGCGGCTATTAGCAGAATGTGCATTTACAAGCGGCATACCGTCTGCATCTTTAGCTACAACTATTGTTGTATGATTCCATCTACCATCATCTTCAAAATCATAAACAATTACATCACCGAGTAGAAGGTCTTCCGGACTTTCTACCGCTTTAGCACGTAGTCCTGTTGTAGCCCCTGATAAATACCAATAAAATGAATGAGCAACTGCCCAGCTCCAGCTCCACTGATTCTCCCTTTGCCACCATCCTTTACGAATGTTAGGATACCCAGTCATTGGCGTTTCACCAGCATGCAGACACTGCGAAATAAAATTCGTACAATTATCAGGAAAATTACGATACGCTGGATTCCGATCATCCCACCAAAGCTCCGCGTATTTGACAGCTTCTAAGCGATTATATTGATACGAACCATACTTTCCTTTCGTTATCTCACGCTCTAACGTTTCACCTTGGACTCTTTCTACTTGTGTTTCAATATCTTTATCTTCTACAATACGCCCATCTTTTAAATAAACACGTCGTTCTAATTGTTCTTCTTCCATGTAAAATAATTCATGGTGATGAACTAAATATTTCAAATGAACTTGATAATCTACTTCTTGATATTGCCTACTATTCCATTGTCTTATAAAAGATACGTCTGCTGTTGCCTTCACAATTTCAGCATTACGGTTTTGAAACAAGTTTCTTTTTCGCTGTAGTACTTGTAATAAATCCATAGGAATCTCATCGACACTTACACGTTTATTTGTAATATAAGCTAACAATTGTTGTATCTGCTTTTCAAGCTTTTGTTTTACCAACATTTCCTCTCCCTCCCATATTACGATATGAAAAAAGGAGACATTATCTACTGTTTTTTCTCAGCTAACATTTCAAGACCTCGATTCATTTCATGGAGAACTTCCTCATCCTTCTCACGTTCCATCGCCTTTTCAATTGCTTCCCCTACACCTTCACCACCGATTTTTCCTAGAGCCCATGCTGCTGTACCACGAATTACAGGTCTTGGATCATCTTTCATAACACCAATTAAATCAGGAATTGCTGTGGCTTCTTTAAAATGAGCAAGGGCCAAAATTGCATTTCGTTGCAATGGTTTTTTCCCGCGCCATGATCCAGACATAATTCCATATTTTTCTTTGAAATCTCGATTACTTATCGTTAATAATGGAGTTAATAATGGTTTAACAAGCTCTGGATCCGGCTCCATTTCTGGATGATTATGAAAATCCTTCCCTCTGTTCTTTGGACAAACTGTTTGGCACGTATCACAGCCGTAAATACGATTTCCAATTTTATCTCGATATTCTTCTGGGAGAAACCCTTTTGTTTGCGTTAAAAAAGCAATACATTTTTTTGAATCTAATTGTCCACCTTGTACTAGTGCACCAGTTGGGCAAATATCAATACACTTTGTACAGCTTCCGCACTGATCTTCTATTGGTTGATCCGGCGGAAATGGTACATTCGTAATCATTTCACCTAAATACACATAAGAGCCAAATTCTGGCGTAATAATGGAACAGTTTTTACCGCTCCATCCAATACCAGCACGCTCCGAAACAGCACGATCACTCAGCTCTCCCGTATCCACCATTGATTTCACTTCTATATCAGGAAGCTTCTCAATTAAATACGCCTCTAATTTTTGCAGGCGATCCCGTAAAACAAGATGATAATCTTGCCCCCAAGAAGCACGACAGAAAATGCCACGTCTTTCTCCTCGTTTACTTAACGGTGCATTTTTCAACTTTGATGGGTACGCTAAGGCAATTGCAATAATTGATTTTGCTCCCGGCAATAGTAACTGCGGATTTGTTCTTTTTTCAATATCCGGCTCTTCAAAGCCAGACTGATAATTTAACTGTTGCTGCTGAATTAAACGCTGTTTTAATTCTTCAAATGGCGAGGCACTCGCAAAACCTATTTTATCTATTCCAATTGTTTTACTATACGCTATTACATCTTGTTTTAATTGCTCAAAATCCATGCTTTGCCTCCTTCTACGATGAATACATATCCTCATCAAACAAGTAATCACCTAATGATGGTTAGCAATTCACTTCGTAATCATAATCCTTAATTCTATTTTCGTATAAAATCTTCATTTCCAAACATTAAAAAACGCAATGCCTCGTTTATCATAGAAACGAAACACTGCGTTGATCACAATTTATTATGAGAATATAAAATGAAATTTGGAGCGGGTGAAGAGAATCGAACTCTCGACCAGAGCTTGGAAGGCTCTTGTTTTACCACTAAACTACACCCGCAAATATGAAAACAACATAAGATATTGAAATAACTTATGTAAAATAGTATAGCATGTAACAAAAGCCCAAGCAAGAAATTTATCGAAAAAAGTCGAAAAAGTGATGAGTATACTCATCACTTTTTCAATTCTTTATCAATTTCCTTTTTTATACTATCATAATCTGGATTCGCAAGATTTCCGTTTACATATACTGAAGGAGCACCTTGTACTTTCAGTTTTTGTGCACGGTCTGAATCTTTACGTACTTTATCTTGAATTTCTTTGCTATGTAAATCTTTTTTAAATTGATCTACATTAACTTTTGGAAGCTTTTCCTTCACTATATTAAGAAGCAGTTCTTCTGTAATCCATTCTTCAGTATCTTTCTTCTGACTTTGATAAATTTCATCGTAGAATGTCCAGAAGGATTCTGGATCCTGTTTATAAATCGCTTCGCCAGCCGCTGCACCTAAATCGGAATCTTTTCCAATAAACGGGAAATTAATGAAATAAAACTGTACTTTCCCTTTATTAATATACTCTTCCTTTAAACGAGGTAATACTGTAGCATCCCAAGTTCGACAAGCTGGGCATTTAAAATCTCCAAATTCTACAACCTTAACAGGAGCATCTTCTTTACCTAAAGATTGCTGCGTGGAATAAGCAAACATCTCATTCCCTTTATCTTTTTTGTCATTTATGATACTGTATGCAATTGTCCCGATTACAATTAATACTGCGATAGAAAAAACAATACCAAGAGCCATGATTTTATTTGATGATTTCATATACATTCCTCTTTAAATTCATATTCTGTATACATTGTTGTACACATTACACATGATATCAATACTTTTATACATCATGCAATGAACACGCTCACATAATTTCCAAAAAAACGACAAATGTGTCAATATTGTGTCTCTTCTTTGGCTATTCTATTCAAAAAAGCGAAGTTCCCTCTATGGAACTTCGCTTTTAGCTTACCGCTTTTTCACGCGCTATTTTTTGCAACGAATGCTGAGTTGGAATATCATGACGAATTACTAATTTTTCACTAATTGCTTGCACATATTCATCATGGCTAATATACCCTTCTTTTTCCATTAATTTCAAAACAACATTTCGTCTCTCTACTGCCTTATCATAGTTCTGGGCAGGAGAATAATAAGTAGGAGCTTTCACAATAGCAGCCATCATTGCACTTTCACTTAATGTTAATTGATTTACCTTTTTACCAAAGTATAGCTGGGATGCTTTTTCAATCCCCCATGCACCTTCTCCATAATAAATATTGCTCACATATAATTTTAAAATCTCATTTTTAGTAAATGTACGCTCAATTTTTTTTGTATAAAAAATCTCTTTCCATTTACGAGAAAATGTACGTTCATTAGATAAAAAAGCATTTTTGGAAAGCTGCTGTGTAATTGTACTTCCCCCCTGTACAACACCACCAGCTTTTATATTTTCAATAGAAGCTCGAACAATTGCTATATAGTCTAAACCATTATGATGATAAAACCTTTTATCTTCTGTCGCAATAAACGCGTGAGCCAAAGGTTCTGGTACCTCTAATTTAGCGGGTACATGTAGCTTGCTAATATCACTTTGCTCAATCATTACATTTCCAATCAATAATAATGTACAACTAAGTAGTAATAATAAAATAATGGCTTTATAAAGAAACTTTGTAATTGGATTGAATGAAACCTTTTGATGATAGTTAACCCTAGACAGTACTCGTTCTTTCATCGTGCACAC
The DNA here is from genome assembly GCF_017498755.1 of Bacillus sp. XF8. NCBI lineage: Bacteria > Bacillati > Bacillota > Bacilli > Caryophanales > Bacillaceae > Bacillus > Bacillus sp. XF8. The sequence goes on from NZ_JAGDQK010000015.1 coordinate 132,133, forward strand.
CTCTTTTCCTTACAGCATATATAATCCTTACATTAAGAATACTGTTTCCTAATGCAATCTCCAATTGATTTCTCTTACACTTACCTTACAATGTTGTAAGCTATAAAATACATATTCTAGCAGAAAAAATGATAAGATTCTATTTAGCCTTTTTCTATTATATCACCTGACTATTTTTCAGTTTCAGTCATTTTTTATCTAATATTTCATCTATAGCATTTCCTAAAAAATTAATGTAACAATTCAATTTTAATTAGAACAATATAGATATATTACCAAACAAGCGTTCTTGTAATCAATATATATTTACCATGTATACTTTTTATCCTACTATCTTATTTAGTTTCACCGATTAAAGATCATACTAGACATTTTTACTTACACAATATAAGTAAAAAGAGGAAGTTATTTGATGATATCTCAAATAACTTCCTCTTTAAATAAAGTGAAACTTTAATCAGTGGGGGGGCTTTTTCATCCCCCACTGATTATCAGCCCGCACCAATCGGGCTTTTACGGGCAGTAATACTCCCACCTAACTTCTTTGCTTTCGTCGAATTTTGAGGTGGGAGTATTACTGCCCTAGAATAGCGGGATAAAAAATGAAGTATTCTATAATCTTCCTATCAAATCATAAGGATCTACTTTCCATGTTTCATATGGAATAAAATTATTTGCATTTATGGCATCAAGTGTTCTCGACTTCATATGTGGGCGTGTTATATATTCATCAATATTATTTTCATTCAAAGCAATAAATTTTGCTTCTTTTATTTCTTCTGGCTGGATTCTTATTTCTCCGCTAACATACTCTACCTTAAAGACCACCGATAAAATATGCTTTGACGCATTATAGTAAAGACCTGTAATTCCAACTGGTTCTACTAAGAGACCCGTTTCTTCAAGTACTTCTCTACAAACGGCTTGATCAAGAGCCTCTCCCTCCTCTACTTGTCCTCCAGGCATTTCCCATGTATCAGCTCTCCACTGTACCTTTACTAAAAGAATTTCGTTATTTGCATTTGTTATGTAAGCAGAAACAGCAACAATGTGCTTAGGTGTTGTATACTCCATTTTATAACCTCCAAAGAACATTCGTTTAATTTTAAATACAATATATATTAATATTCATTACTCATTACAAGAATCCTTTTTTATAACCTAAGTTCACATATAGTACATGTACACTCCTACACGATTTCATTTACTCAAATATTTATTGTATGTATAATAAAATGGAATATTCTGGAAAATAAATAAAATATAATTTAAAGAGTGAACAAAAAGATAGGAGGCGTTTTATGACTCGTTGTACGAATTGTAAAACAAAATGGAAAGCAAACGATGTATGGTCGCTTCTCATGCAAAACGATGGGAAGGATTGTCCATATTGTTACGGAAGACAATATCTTTCAGATGATACGTTTGAATTTGGTGCTCATGCTTTACCTTTTTTATTTCTTTTTCCGTTCTTTGTTGAATTAAGCGATACAAGTCCTTTATTAAAGTTTAGAAAGAAATAATACAGGTGTATGTTGTTTTTTGATTTGAATATGGAATAAAAAATGCCTCCTCATTATGAATTTTTCAATTCATCTATGAGAAGACATTTATCATCTTAATTATTACAGTTTTTATTCTAGCCCAGCGAAATGATTAGACTAGAACTATTGATATCATTAGGTTTATAATGATTATTCTCCTAAGTCCACATTGTGATAAACTTGTTGAACATCTTCTAAATCTTCTAATGCATCAATCATTTTTTCAAATTGTACTTGTGCATCTTCTGAAAGTGTTACATCACTTTGCGCAAGCATTGTTAGTTCAGCAACTGTGAATTCAGTAATACCAGCATCCTTAAGCGCTGCTTGTACCGCATGGAACTGATCAGGCTCAGCATAAACGATAACAGCCTCTTCTTCTTCCAAGATATCACGTGCATCTACATCTGCTTCCATCAAAATTTCAAGTACTTCATCTGCTGTTTTTCCTTCAAGCCCAATAACAGCTGTCGCATCAAACATATATGCTACAGATCCATTTACACCCATGTTACCACTGTTTTTACTAAATGCTGCACGTACATCTGCTGCAGTACGGTTTACGTTATTTGTAAGTGTATCTACAATTACCATAGATCCGTTTGGTCCAAACCCTTCATAACGAAGCTCGTCATAATTTTCTTCTGAACCACCTTTTGCTTTTTCAATTGCACGGTCAATAATTGTTTTTGGTACACTGTACGTTTTCGCACGCTCAAGTACAACTTTTAAAGCTTGGTTTGATTCTGGATCTGGCTCACCTTGTTTTGCAGCTACATAAATTTCACGTCCAAATTTAGCGTATACGCGGCTTGTATTTGCATCTTTTGATGCTTTTTTTTCTTTAATATTATTCCATTTACGACCCATTAAGTTCCACTCTCTTTCACGTTTAAATCTACATAAAAAATATTAATATGAAATATAATGTTTATTCAACACTTTTTCAAAATAAATACAAAAAGTTCATAATCAATTTCATTATGAACATAATGAAAACTCATGCATTTTTTACTTCACATCGTATATTATACCTCAATTTTATTCTTCATTACGAATTTAACACTTCATCAAGTTATTATTTAATTGAAGTAAACAAACAATTATTTGATAATCTATTTTGGCTCTGGGAGATCTCCAGACTCTGTTAATGCAGCAGCAACTTTATCTCCAAAAGTATTTAACACAAAAGTGGTTTCTTCTAAAGAGTCCATCGTTCCTGTAGCAGTATCAATATTACGATTCATCAATCCTTGAAAAGAGTTATGCTCTTCTACAATTTCACTGAAATCTTTCTTTATCCACTTCTCAGTAATTTCCAATAATTGTTGCTTATGAGCGAAATTGCTTTGACTTAAAATATCTTTTACTCTTTCTGCATTCTTTGTAGACATCGGGGTCGCTCCCCAATTTTTATTAGGTATAACTTTTTGATGTGCCATACTATGCATTGCGGAAACCACTTCTTCCTCAGTTGAATGTTTTGTGATATGTAGCTGAGCATTTGAGCCTTCAATTTCTGCAATATTTGTTTCCAAATCATCACTTGATTCTGCAAAAACTTCTCTCTCTCCTCCTACTGGTATCTCAGCCAATTTCAACAATCCATATAATAGTCCACCTGAAAGAAATACTCCACAAATAATAACACCTAACCATCCTTTTCGTTTCATTTCCTTCCCCCATCACATCAAAATTAAACACTTATATAAAATATTCTTTTATCCTATTATACAACAAAAAAGACTCTAACAGAAATGTTAGAGTCTTTTTAAAGCGCTATTTGATACCGATGGTCGGGGTCGAACCGACACTCCCGAAGGAACACGATTTTGAGTCGACTCGGTAGACAAGTAAAATATATAGTGTCTTCTATTTACGATTATACCGTACGTACTGAGCCGTTACTCACAACGGACACCTCAATTACCTCGTACGATTTGCTTTCGTTATTACTATTCATTATAAAATCTCGAATTCCTTCCGTCAAATCCACTTTTATTATTTTTGTCGAGTTTCTTCCTATTATATATAACGTATTTAAGATACAAAAAATATTAATGAATTATTTCGCTATTAATCGACCTATTCCCCGTAAAACTATTTCTAATCGTCTCAAAATGCGAATCTCGGCGTAAATAGGTACAAAAAAAGGGCGAACCCTCCACGTAGGAGAATCCGCCGTCATAATTAAATCCCTTTTCCTAAATCCGCTAATGTCTGTTCGATATCTTTCTGTGAAACTTTCGGCTTATCGCTTGTAGTAGTAATCTCTTTCTTCTCGACTAGCTTACCGCTCAACTTATAGAATAACTCTAACGCTTTAATTGACGGAGTCTTATTAGCCGTAAAGTCTCCGCGAATCAGCGCCAATAGTTGACCATTAGCTAAATCGATATTATCACGTAATAATTGATCGGCTAACGCCTCCTTATATCGAATAAAGTTAACGTCATTACTCCACGTCCATAATGTAGTACGTGAAATTCCGAGTTCTTCCGCAATCTCTTCGAGGGTCTTTCGTTCCCTACCTTCGAAAGAGTTTTCGACTAATTTAACCGCTGCGTGCGCTTGTTCGTCCGTTATCTCCTGGCGTAAGTCTCTTAGATCCATCGTATTTCCTCCTTATATTAAGTGTTTAATTTCTTCGTAATGTTTTAAGTAACGTTGTACTTCCGATTGTAAGAACGATTCATCACTACATAATTTCTCCAAGCGCTCTTCATCGATGGCGGGTAAAGGCTTTTCGCCAAATTCATGTAAACCACAATTTCGTAATTCCAATGTTTTAAACGCAGAGTAAATTTTCCGGCTAGCTTTTTCGTAGCTGATTTCGTTCGCATCGATAAGCTTAAACACTTCTAAAAATTCCCGAAGACAACCGCCAGTCATGTCATCTTTAGGGTCAATCGCTTCACTCAACAATAGAATGTAATCGCCATATTTCTGTTGAATCGTTTTGTATTCTGTCGGTTGTAACGTTTGCGTCTTTACTATTAAAGCGCCGTACCCTTTAAAGTAATCAAATAGATGCTCGACTTTATCCGCTAATACTTTTGATATTTCCCTATCTACGAAATGATCGGGCCTTTCCGGTGGCAATCCCTTTGCAATACGTTCTTGTCTGTGTGCCTCGTTTCTCGCTCGTAGTTCTTCGATTTCTTTCTCTAACTTGTCGTAATCAATTACTGGTGCTTCTTGTACCATACAATCACCTCTCGTCTTAAACTAAAATGCTTTTAATCTCTCTTTCTTACTTGTTAACAAATCGTCAATATGGTCCGCCGTAGCCCTTGCGACTACACGACTGTCTAAATTCAACACGCTCTCAACAATTATCGGTCTATCAGAAGACTGTACTGAGCCACTGTTCGAACGTTCTCTTAACGGATAAGCCGAAGGTGACACTGCTCTCACAACATTTGCATTGGTCACACCTGTGTCCACCGCTAACATCTCCGGCTTCATCCATTCTGTCATCTCTGCCGCCGTCCTCATTAGAGAACTTTTCATCGAATCGATACCGTTCATCCAACCCTTAGCCATATTCACACCAATCATGTCACGCATCCACCTAGACGGCGAATGAATCGAAAATAGTCCGGTAAGTTTGTCCTTGATTCCGTTACCGATTTCCGATACCTTATCCCATATAGCCGAAGCCATCGATGTAATACCTTTCAATAAGCCTTCCATGATGTTCTTACCGATGCTCATTAGGTTGATACCTTTTAGGAAACTAATAATACCGTTCCATGAATTAGAGATAGCCGAACTAATACTGGATGAGACCTCGGATACAATATTTTTCATAGTTTGAAAGGCAACTTGTACAACTGATTTCGCTGAATTTACCACCGTAGAGATAATCGATTTAATCGCATTCCAAACTGCTGAAATCACGCTTTTGATAGCTGACATAACGCTTGAAGTACCACTCTTAATAGCGTTCCAAGCACCGGAAACGATTGACTTCACGGCATTCATTACGAAAGTAATGATCGTTCTAATCGTAGTGAATCCATTGGATACGAGGGTCGATACACTTGAAATTGACCCTTGGAAAATTGATTTAATAAAAGACCATCCGCCAGTTACAATCCCCTTCAAACCAGAGAATAATAACTTTCCTAAACTTAATAATCTACCGACTAGCATTAAGTTGAAAAAGTTCCAAATAAACTGAATGGAGCCAGTAAATATTGATTTTGTTCCTTCCCACATTTTTCCGAAATCCCCGGAGAATAAGCCGCTGAATACTTGGATTACACCTTGTATAACCTTTAAAGCACCTTCTATAACGCCCTTGATATTATCCCAAACGCCTTGGACTATCACCACTAATACCGGCCATATAGCTTGGAATATCGCCATAATCACCGTTAACGCCGTATTAATTACCGCTTGAATAGTAGTCCAAACGTTTTGTGCTGCCGTTAGAATCGAAGTTTGGTTCTCGTTCCAAAAGGCGACTATTTCCGTCCAAATTGACATAATGAAAGAACTTACCGCGGTCAGAACGGTGCTGATTACTTCTTGAATCGCCGTCCAAGCGGTCATAACACTATTTCGGAACTGCTCGTTTTGTTGCCAAATTGCTACTAAGACCGCGCCCAATCCTGCGATAGCGGCTATTACAATCCCTATCGGACCGGTTATCGCTGTAAATACCGCAGATAATGCGCCCATACCTCCGACTGCACCGAAAAGGGAAGCGCCTAATCCACCAATAACACTGATGAATGTACCGATCGCAGACATCGCAATACCTGCGACAGTGCCGAAGATAGTAAATGCGGTTGCAACTGCGGCAACTGTAGCGATTACTGTTTGCATTGACGTAGGCAAATCCGAGAACCAGTTAGCTAATCCGGCTACTTTATCCGATACCGCTGTGATTGCCGGTGCTAAAGCATCCGTAAAGCCACGACCTGCGGCATCTAATGCGGATTCCATTTTCGTCATAGCACCCGCCCATCCTTCAAGCATCGCGTCAGCCGCTTTCTTACTAGCACCACCGGAGTTTTCGAGCGCTTTGGTCATCTTATTGATTTCATCAGGGCCTGCTTCCATTAACGATAACATTCCCGAAACGGCTTCCATCCCGAATATAGTAGCTATAGTTGAAGATTTCTGAGCGTCTGTATATCCGGACATGCCCTTTTGCATATCTCCTATAATCTCAGATAGCGACTTCATCTTACCGTTAGAATCAACCGTAGTTACACCTAATTTTTTTAACGCATCTGCTGCAGCTTTCGGCGGGCTAACTAAACGAATTAAAGCGTTTTTCAGTGCTGTACCTGCCGTTTGTCCTGAAGCACCCGCATCAACCATGATACCTACAGATGCCGCTAATTCTTCCATCGAAATACCTACCGCGTTAGCCGGTCCAGCCGCCTCTTTAAATGCGTAACTCATGTCTGACATGCCTGCCGCTGATTGATTCGCCGCTTGTGCAAGTACGTCGGCTACATGTCCACTTTTTGACGCTTCCATGCCGAACGCGTTTAAAGCTGACGTAATCGTATCAGCGACTAAACCTAAATCCTCACCGGATGCTGCGGCTGCGCTTAACACGCCAGGTAACGCGGCTGTAGATTGAGCGGCATCGAAACCTTTCGCACCCATCTCGGCATAAGCAGCGGCTACTTGACTAGTAGAGTATACGGAAGTTTTAGCCATGTCTAAAATATCGGATTTCACTTGGTTATAAGATCCACCTGTAAGTACGGCTGCTCTCCTTGTTTGCTCTTCGAACTGCCTACTGTCAGAGATCATTTTTCCGAGCGCTAGTCCGGAAACGGCTGCGGCTGGTGCGAAAGCATTTTGCATCGTCCTCCCAGCGTTACTTACTCCGTTACCAAAACGTTGCACGTGAGCGCTCGCTTGTTGTAACCCTTGTTGGAAAGGCGCTACGTTGGGCGTTGGTATATCGATTCGCATACTACTCATCGTTTGACGGAAGTTGTTAGCTACTTGGGTAGCCTGCCTAAATCCACTCGTAAAATTTCCTATTTGAGCGGCTAGGTCAACCGTAATTCTTTCTTCCATCTACTTTACCCCGCGTTTTTTAGACGCTTCGTACTTTAGTATTAGGCCTTCTTTTTCGATGAAACGACGGAGTCCTTCAATCTCAGTAAGTTGACTATTAATTAAAGCATAAGCGACATTTATCTTCGTAACCTCTTCACTCATTAGCACCAACAACCGACTCATTATTGCTCTTGCTTCATCTAAATCTTTTGCCGCCACTAACTCCTCTGTGATTTTGTGCATCTTCTCTAAATTTTGTAATGTATTCATTTGAACACTCCTTATTTTTAAATAAATAAAAAAGAAGCCGCTAAAATAGCGACCTCTCGTGTTTCATTTGGTGTTACCGTTTAACAGTAGCTAGGAGGCCCGGCATCGCACCAAATGTTAATCTTTTATTTTGTACCTTCTGCGTAAACATACATATCAGGTCTATTAATGTAATCCGCGAAATTATGACGATAGAACTCTCTTACGCTATCTACTACGATTGAATTGAATAAGCTAGCGCCAAACATTACGTTGGCTTTGTCGATAATCTGTCTTGCTTCATTTTGCTCATCCGTAATAAAGTCAGTTTCTAGCTTGAGGTAAATTTTAAGTAGTTCTGCCTTTACTGTTGCTCCTCCGGATTCACCGGCGCATTGAATTAATTCTGCAAACTGATTACGTAAATGATTTGCAAAATATGCCTCATCAATACTACCTACAAATTGATTGATTAGTTCTAATGCTCTAGTTGAATTAGGAGAAAGCATAGTACGTATTTTCAAATCAGATAATCCTTGTTCAAATAACTTAACTTTAGTATCTGAAGGTTTTGTGTTAGACTCTTTATCTGCATTTTCTAGTAAGAAGCGTTCTGCACTTACTCTAGCTTTAGTGACTGCTGTTTGAAAATCGTTTTTTGCCTGCTTAGCAAACTCCATGAGCTTCTTACCGTGCTCCTTTTGTAATTGCTCGGACTTTTGCGCTCGTCCAATTTCCGATAATGTGAGATCTCTTTTTACCTCTTCTAATTCCTCTTGTAACGCTTTCTGTAATTCAAGATATTGACTAGTTACTCCCTCTTGGATTGTGCGTGCTTTTTCAATATGTTCTCTCATTAGTATCTCCCCTATTCTTTAATTTCTCTTAAACTTCTTACGCTAGATTTACCCTCTTTAACTCTTTCATACATCTTTCGTCCAATATCCAACGGGCTTACTGATGGCGGTGTGTATCGAAGTCCGTTACCAGGATTCGGGTCTGCGCCTTGCTTCCTTTCTTCAATGCGTAACCGTACCATTAGGTCTTTTAATGAGGCTTCAATTTCTTCCTTCGTCTCACCGTTTAATTGCGGGATTGCATTCTCTACGTCGGTCCCTGTAAAACCTTTATTACGTAGGGCCTCACGCTTACGCATTTCGACTAATTCCTCGTGCGATTCCCTATATCGTTCTAGTTGTGCGGCCAGTTGCTCCTTCTCCATATCGTTCATATTCCATCACGCCTTTTCTATAATTTTCATCATACGGTAGGACGCCCCTACGCTTGATTTATTTTCGTTTAACACGTCTAATTGCTGTAATCGACGTTCATTTTCTCGAATAGTTGGAACGTTACTCGCTTTCTCATACAGTTCACTTAATTTCTTTTCAATACTAGCTTCGTAATATGAGTAATGCTTATGTGATTTAACTTTATCTGCAATACCACTAAACACCTGTAAGATAGCTAGTTTCCCCGCTTCATCTACTTGATCAGCTTTAAGTAACAGACTTTGCAATGTTGTTACCGGATTGCCAAATTGTAATTGTGTCATTGCAACATCTAAATATGCCGTATCTTCTGACGCTTGTAACGTATACATTTTATCTGCGACTTCGCGCTGCAATGCTTGGATTTCAATCTCGTACTTCTCTTTCATCTCAGCAACTTGTTTATCTAATTCTTTTCGCAACTCTTGTAATTCGTGTGTACGTAGGCTGGGCGCGTCATCATATTTCGGATGTGCTTTTAATTCCTCTCTCTGTTTCTTATAGACATCGACCGCATAGTCAATTGACTGCTCGATTACGTCCAAACTTGGGAAATCAACTTTACACGCTGCCGGTGTTTTTCCCTCTTCATCAGATACCGTTAACCTATTAAATATTTCCGAATCTACATTGTAGACGCGGCCTTCCTCATAGCGATCTTGTCCTACCGCTAAAGTTCGATCCATATATACTTTGTGTGTCTGCTTTGGGATATTTATAGTCATTCCGCTTCCTCCTCTTCTTCCTCATTCCATTTGGTTTCCTCAGGTGCTACTACCGTAAAAGTTCCATCCAAGTAATAAACAATAGTCTCCTTTTCTTCTAAAAGTTGATTTCCCATGTAGATGTTGCTTAATTCCCTATGCACTTCAGTTTTAATATCGATTACCCCCTCGATGCATTGCGAACTGCGTTTTTTATATCACCGACGAACGCTTGTCGTCCCTCGAATACAGTTTTACGAATGAAACCTTTCTTCGTCCTATGTTCAAACTCTTGCCTTTGCGCGTATGGTACGTTTGTCCCATAGCTCCAATTAAGTTTCGATAACTGTTTCGGACTTGATTGAATACTGTTCGAAAGTAATCCCGAATCGACAGGCGCACGGTTTGCTGCGGTATTCGCTTGTAACCGAGCATGTTTTTCGACTACTGGCGCAATCGCCCTTTCATACTTGCCAGGGTCTAGTCGCCTAATTAAAGAGTCAAGACCTCTCGTATTTACTCTAATCTGCATTTTTCGCTCGAGCCTCTTCGCTACCCGCGGAAAGTTTCTGTAACAATTGGTCAGCCCAGCTAGTACCGCCATGTACTTTTTTCTGTCGGAATAATTCACGTTTAGACCTCAAAGAGCGGTTTTTCTTTCTCGCCATTTCTATCACTCCTATATCGAAAGTTCTCTATATTGCTTAAGTTTTTCTAACATTGCTGCATCTATATTAAAAGCACGAAACGCACGCATCTTAACGCCATCACTCAACGGAACTAAACCGATTTCAATGTTAGCAATAGTACTTCGATGTAGATTCAATTTGTTAGCGAACTCATGTTGCGTCAAACCAAAATACGTACGTAAATCCCTGAGCATTTTATTATCCATCACGACTCCTCCCTTTTCGTCTTGTAATATCGTTATCCAACTAAAAATGTCGCTTAATAGCCAGAAAAAAGAGACTATCAAAACGACAGTCTCGGAAATTAAACATTCGTATTAAATTAGAAGATAAAGAGAAAAACAATACTTAATAATTAAAACCTCGCGACTTCGTTTCGCTACGCTTCACTCGTCGCCATCCTCATAATTAATTTATCGATAATGTATATATCAGCGATAATAATGATAGATGCAACGACTTTGGAGCGAAGCGGAAAAGGCGATTGCCAGGTCTTATTATTTAGCGATAAGTTAGCGTAATAAAAAAAACGACAGTTAAACGAATAACCGTCGTTGAAATATCGCTTAAGTATTAGCGCTGGATACTCAAGCCCACTGCCCCTTCACTATTAGTCCGTTTTCTAACGAATACAGAGGGGATTACGCAAAACTTTTTATTTTTTTTATAAATTTCTTTTTGGCGGTAAATCTTTTTCTGCTTTAATCGGTAGTATCTGTCCTTCAAACGTAAAACCCGAGTTATCTTTTCTCTGTCCTTCGATTATATTGACTGTAAACACAGAATCACCACCGGAATCTACCATTTCCTCATTTCGAATCTCCCTCGCCACTTCTGATAGTGGTCGACGTTTGTATTTTCCTTCTTCTCCATTCATATATTGAAGCGGACAATTCCCCTTACTACGTTTACGATATATTACATGCGTTTTTCTTGTGCCACAAACAATATCTTGTGGATCGTTGCTAATTTCCGATTTATTGTGAATAAGTGTCTCTAGTGATTCTAGGGTTGGTTCAAATAACTTTTCGTGTTTATATATACTTATTATTTTGTGATAATCGTGGGTAGAAACCCCGAAACGCTCACGGTTGTAACATGCTCTTGCTCGTCTATTGTTTACTTCTCTTTCACAACTCGTTACTCTACCTTTCTTAACGATGGACATTCTTGAGCAATATGTTTTCTTACCTCCAGGCATAGCATCGTAAAATACCTTCCCACAAATGATACATTCTTTAATCTTGTTTGGTTTAATATTCGAAGCAATATGACGTATTTCTGTCGCTCCGTATGTTTCCTGTAATACCGAATCGGGAATATTCGAGGATGCTAATTCAATTAGATGTAACCACTCCTTACGGTGAAAACGACGTAAATTTTTTACATTCTCCTGCAATTCACTGGCTCGATATTGGAAATCATCGTCAAAATAAGCTTGTAAAACGTTTATAATTTGATCTCCGAAAAACGTTAAAAATAACTGATTCGCCTCTTTTTTCTCTAAAAATCTAGTATCTCTTTCCTCATTTCGTACAACAATGCCTTTTTCTTCTGCGGTAACAATTTCGTACATACACATTTACCTCCGATTAATTTAATCGGGCGTGTCGAATCGCCCTAGGCATCGACTTTTCGACTAGTAATGTGTACATATATGGTTTTCGAAGATACGTTAGGCACTATATATTGTAAAACGTTTCAAAACAGGACACAAGATATATGTATAAATTCTTTCTTTTTTTAATAAAGCAAAAAAGCCCGTGTTGCCTATTCCACGTGCTTCGTATCCGTTCTATATAAATAACCCTCTGTACATCATCCAAAATGTGCTATGAAAATTAACTTATTGGGGGTCCTAGTTGCCGCTAGAAACCCGCCTGTCCCTCTAATAACATTTCGATAAACTCAACCGCCAGCATTCCTTCAATGTCGCCTTTTATATTTTCGCAGTAAATCTCAAGTGCTTTGTACCGATCAGAATCGTACACATTTATCTCCGATTTTCCTAATTCACGAGTTGGTATTTGACGGAAAGTAACAACATTGCCGTTAATTTCGTAGTAGATTGACTCCGTCAATAAATACGCTGTGTATTTCGTTTGCTTTAAACCGTCTATATCTCTGTATTCAAAATTTACCGTTATTTCTCGTCCCATTTCCGTTCCCCCCTATTAATTAAATTACGTAAGCGATGAACATGTCGACGGCGTACAACATACCGCCTACTCCAAAGACTCCCCAATACCAAATACGATCAGATAACGTTTCTAAGCCGAAGTAATCGTTTAGTTTTGCGAACATAGTACGTTTCCTTAGTGAGCTTCCTTTTTAATCGATGCAAGTGCTAGTAAGAAATCCAACGCGGTTATGTTTCCGATTTGAGTAATATCCACTAACGTTTCATCTAAATCGCCTTGTAAATCTAACGCTGTCTCGCCGATAATAATTTCGTCATTATTACCGTAAGTGAATTCCTCAATCAAAATTCCATCTTCATATACCGTTAGTACGTGTTTATCCGTGATTTTAAAAGCCTTCTCAGCAAACGTTACTTTCGAGCCATCTCCATTTTCCACCGTGATATTTACATTTACCTCTTTAATATTTTGTAGATTCATTTTCTTATTTCCCCTCTCTTAATTACGTTTACCGTAACTGATGTCTATATCATAAATTACGTTTACCGTAACTGTCAACCCTAAAATTACATTTTACGTAATTCTTCTTAGGATATATAATATAGACAAGGGGTGATACATAGTGGCAAAAAGAATCGAAGTTAAGTTGCGTGACATATTAAAGTCTCGAGGAATGGATCAGAAAGATTTAATCGATGATAAAAACGGATTGTCTACCCGTACTATAAGTGAACTAGCAAGCGGAAAAATGAAGCGATATCCAAAAGAAGCGTTAGAGAAGATCGCAGATAAATTAAATATTACCGATATGAATGAATTACTACTAATTGTAGAAGATGAGGAGGACGTCAGATAAGGCGTTCTTTTTTTGTGGAAATCGTGTCACGTGGCACATTTTAGGTATTATTTTGACAACATAGCTTCCAATAGGTATTAATTTGGTCACACGATAAGAGATATGCGGCGTGGTACAAATCCCCTACAAGGCTGACATAACTAGCATGTACGATAGGTAAACACACAAGCGAGACAAGATCACTTTCCATCTATTGTATTATGCGTAATTTATACGTAAAGGAGTGTGATTATTCGTGAACTTAAATAACGGAGGAAAGTGTAATCATTCCGCGATTTCTTGTCCTGTTCCTGGTTCGGCTTCCGTTCCTTTTCCTGGTTCAGCGCCATCACCGACTATCGTTACAACTCCTCAATTGTTTTTTACGCCATTGCCGCCAAACCCGCCTCCTATACCTCTTCCAGAAAATACAAGCAATATCACGATTATGGAGTTTTTAGTTCCTGCCCGAGTAGTAGCAGAAAGACCAAGAGTCCAACTAGATGCAACAATCGGTACAGAAATTCTTGCATTTCCAGGAGACGATGCTTTTTTTAGTGTCAATGACATTACGTATCAGTTATTCCGTGATAATACATTGCTAACAGATACACTTGTATCCGGAAACTATCGAATCGCTGGGGAAGAGGACCTTTATACATTTAACTCCACGTTTACGTGGGTAGATACACTACTTCCAACCGACCCAGTGTTACCAGGAGACCCCATATTACCACCAGACCCCATACGCTATCGAGTTGTGGCAAATGTAGGCGATTATTTTCACGTAACAAGAGCTCAGGTTAGAAATCGTGGGTTTCTTGGTGTACTTCACCCGCCTGACCCTATACTTCCTGCTCTTCCTACCAACCCTGTTTAACGTAAATTACAGACGCTATGTAATAAATAAAACCGACTCCGTTAAAGTTTACAGAGCCGGTTTCTTTTTCGTGGGTTAACGCACATATTACTTCACGTTCACATACGAATCACTAGCCGTAATGTAATACGTATTCCCTTTCGAATTGTGTACGCGGTATTGCGGTGAGCCATTTACGTCAACCTTAGCATCGATATCTTAAGCTTTAAAGCTGTTTTTCTTAGAGAATTATCAGCGAAATTGAATACGCATATCTTACGTAATACAAATACATAGGAAAGGAATAGAACGTGGAAAACTTAACGAATATACTGGCGATTTCAAGCCCCGTGTTAAAATTTTTTTGTCTGGACTCTCCATACAGAAGGCAAAACTTTTTTATTTTTCTTAGGCCCCCGGCTTAAAATTTCGAATCGGAATCGCCCGCTTTTTATGCAGTATTTTATTCATAGTTAGTTTACATAATTATTGTTATACGAAGTAATAATCGAGGTTACAATAACGAATAAACGCCGTCATATCAACGTTTGTACTCCTTCCGATTACTGCATACTATTTATATCGTTTATGCATTGATAGTAAACGTTGATGTTATGCGGTTTATACATCGCTTGCATAACGAGATAATGCATACGATATACATATGTGAAGGGTGAGGTTCAGAGGGTAGGCGTGCGTCACGAGCGTTCGGCTGGTAAAACGGGTAATATGTAACGTAGTGTATAACGGTGAGAGTACGCTTATTTGTTAAGTTATGTTAAGTATGTGTGTACGTGCACTCGCTTGTAACGACGTCGAGTCGTTTGTGGTGACGTCACCACGTTTGTATATCATGCCTTTGTATCTGTCCGAATAAGGTCACACCGTACTGGAGTACGCTCTCCGTTTCGATGGTAACAAAATGTAACGAATAACAAGGGGTTAGGTACGCGATGCACCGGTGCATGTTTCCCCTATCGATTGACATGCCGACATGTCATTAGCGTTTGCAAAATTCGCAAGATCATAACGCTTGTCCAAACAAGGTCACATTATATCTCTGGTAATATACACCAGTAATTTGATATAATCGATATGCATCAAAATACTTTAACGATGTGAACGGAATCCTTACTTGAGAGCGCTGTTTATCGGCGTTCTTTTTTATTGATTCTTCCACGTTTTCGACTTCGTTACGCGGTGACAATTCCGGTAGGACAAGCGCACTGACTCCCGGAGTGACAACCGACTTTATAACGTAAACATTATGACCGTTTCCTCCTCTTATTTACCGATAGTACTCTCGTTATTCTACGTTAACTCTCGTCCTCCTCCCCCTAACTCCTGAACAACTTTCCTCCTCAGATTTATCAACGTATTGTCTTGTTATTTACGCTTAGAATCGAAATTACCTTCGCCTTTACTCTTCGTTATTAATACGCTACGGGGCAAGCCCTTGCTAACGCCTCCCGCTATGGGCTACGTCCCCCACCGTTTAATTAACCGCCTCCCCTATCTGCCTTGTTCACTCCGCTTAGTTAGCGGTAGTCACTTCCGTCCTCCACCTCTCGTAGCCAGTGGCGTATCCTTCGTATATTTTTTCGTTTTTGCCCTTGACCTTAAGGTTTTTCGGGCTTACGGTTTTTATCATGCCGAAGCGAAGTTAGGAAAACGGCTGGCAGGCGGACTTGTCCCCTACGGCGCCTTACTAAAAAAGTAGTAGGGCGCGTAAGAGGGACAAGCGCCTACGGTTAAGTTGCACGGTTAATGCCATGCCTTGCTTCGTCAGTGTTCCGTATGTATAGACCCTATTCACTTGGCGACTTTCATCGCGCACGTCCTTCGCCTAAGACTTGTCCACTACACAAAGCCACCCCTGTGCGACAAGTTGAACGTGTTCCCTAGCACCGTAATGCTAATGGCTACCACCCGAACCTTTTAGGCGCATAAGCCAAGGTAAGTTCTCACCTTCCCGTAACGTACGAATAGGAATACGTTACGGGGCGCTATCCTTGTGAAAGCATACTCGGTACTTTCCGCACGACCGATAGCAAGCCAAGCCGCTTAAGTAAAGCGGGAAACAGTTTTTAGCGTGGTTTACAGGCAATTCCACGTTCGGAAATTACCGTAACCCACGTTTCTTATCGCTTAAAAAAGGCAGCACTTAAGAAGCCTTGCATTCCTCGAATTTTTTCGATAAAATGAAGGTAATGAATATACGGCTTGTCCGTTATTTAGTTTTAATGTGAATTGTTTTGAGTCTCCAGTTGGCGCTGGGGACTTTTTTCTTTGTTTTTAAAGCTCTTTTAACACTTTTAAAGGCGAAAACTTCCTATGACTCTCTCGTACATCCTTTCCGAACAAATTAACGTATACTTTTACGATTTCCATGCTTGTATGTCCAAGTATGGTCTGTAATTCGAATATATTAGCGCCTTGCTGAACGCTTAATTTAGCAAATGTATGTCGAAAAGTATGAGGACTACATCTTACGTCTTTTATCCTCGCCATATCCCCGTATTTAGCGATTCTCTCTTGTATACCTCGCTTAGCAAACGGTGTTTGATCGATAGATATAAACAACGCATCCGTTTCAACATAGCCACGAATAGCAATATATCTCTTTAACTGCTCTTTCATTCGTGATTGAATCGGTACTTGCCGTTCTTTATAGCTTTTAGCGTTACGTATTATGATTAAGCTATCTTCCCAACGAACATCAGCTAACGTTAAACCTGTTAACTCATTTATACGAATACCGGTCTCTAATAGTAGCATCATGATTGTATAGTCACGTACGCCTGTAAACGTCTTTAAGTCCGGCTGCTTAAATAGTTTATTTAACTGCTCCTTCGTAAAAGTATTAACGACTCGCCTGCGGTCTTTAAGTAACGAGATGTTTTTCATTGGATTTATCGGTATGTGCTTATGCTTATGAAGGAAGTTAAAAAACGCTCGTAAGGCTCTTAGACGCGTATTAATCGATACTACTTTAAGGCCTTTATCATTACGCATGTATAGAATAACGTTTTCTTTAATGTGTTCCTCCGTAACGTTATACGGTTTTATATTCATACTGTCGATACCTTGCTCACGTAAATGATTTAGAAAGGCGAATAATTCCTTACGGTAAAATCCAATCGTATGAGGTCGTAAATTACGCAATTCACAATCCTTCGTGAAAATACTTAACGCATCCTCAAACGTTTCTACATACGACTTCTTACTTTTGTGAACAACTGATAATTCACGATCATTTAACACGTTCTTGCGTCTTACCACAACGAACACCTCCACGCTTAACGTAAACGATTTGCTCGCACGATTAGAGGTAATTTAGTCGTCTAATAATCCAACGCCCATAAACGCAAAAAAAGCGCTCCTTACCGAAGTAAGAAACGCTTAGTATATACGATATAATCAATCCGAAGACAAATAAAAAAGACGATTACTCGTCTTTTTGATACCGATGGTCGGGGTCGAACCGACACTCCCGAAGGAACACGATTTTGAGTCGTGCGCGTCTGCCAATTCCGCCACATCGGCATAATAAGAAAGGCGGCAACCGGATTCGAACCGGTGGTAAAGGTTTTGCAGACCTCTGCCTTACCACTTGGCTATGCCGCCATATTAAATTTGGAGCGGAAGACGGGATTCGAACCCGCGACCCCAACCTTGGCAAGGTTGTATTCTACCACTGAACTACTTCCGCAAAAATGGCTGGGCTAGCTGGATTCGAACCAGCGCATGACGGAGTCAAAGTCCGTTGCCTTACCGCTTGGCTATAGCCCATCGAATTACTAATACATTATATGTTTACAATACTTATTTTATTACCATTAATATTTAAATAAGACATTACATATCTTATCATAGTTGAATTAATTTGTAAATATTTTTAAAAAATGGGGCGACTGATGGGAATCGAACCCACGAATGCCGGAGCCACAATCCGGTGCGTTAACCACTTCGCCACAATCGCCATATTGTGTTTTTGGCAGGGGCAGTAGGAATCGAACCCACACTGGAGGTTTTGGAGACCTCAGTTCTACCTTTAAACTATGCCCCTATGTAAATGGTGGAGGGGGGCAGATTCGAACTGCCGAACCCGAAGGAGCGGATTTACAGTCCGCCGCGTTTAGCCACTTCGCTACCCCTCCGAAACTTACATGGTGCCGGCTAGAGGACTTGAACCCCCAACCTACTGATTACAAGTCAGTTGCTCTACCAATTGAGCTAAGCCGGCGTATTTAGTTGAAAATGGTGGCTCGGGACGGAATCGAACCGCCGACACGAGGATTTTCAGTCCTCTGCTCTACCGACTGAGCTACCGAGCCAGAAATAAATGGCGGTCCCGACCGGGGTCGAACCGGCGATCTCCTGCGTGACAGGCAGGCATGTTAACCACTACACCACGGGACCATTTGGTTGCGGGGACAGGATTTGAACCTGCGACCTTCGGGTTATGAGCCCGACGAGCTACCAGACTGCTCCACCCCGCGACGATACTACTTATATATTATATATGGTGGAGGATGACGGGATCGAACCGCCGACCCCCTGCTTGTAAGGCAGGTGCTCTCCCAGCTGAGCTAATCCTCCAAAGTGGTGACCCGTACGGGATTCGAACCCGTGTTACCGCCGTGAAAGGGCGGTGTCTTAACCACTTGACCAACGGGCCAAAAATATCATGGCGGAGAGCAAGGGATTCGAACCCTTGATACGCTTGTGACGTATACACGATTTCCAATCGTGCTCCTTCGGCCAACTCGGACAGCTCTCCAATCATGGCTCCGCAGGTAGGAATCGAACCTACGACCGATCGGTTAACAGCCGATAGCTCTACCGCTGAGCTACTGCGGAATAACACTAGCCTGGCAACGTCCTACTCTCACAGGGGCAATGCCCCAACTACCATCGGCGCTAGAGAGCTTAACTTCCGTGTTCGGTATGGGAACGGGTGTGACCTCTCTGCCATCATTACCAGACTATATTCACTTGAGACAAACATTATTATACTTGATTGATTAAAAAAGTCAACAAGTTTTTTATGTTCTCTCAAAACTAGATAACATTTGCTACATATTATATGGTTAAGTCCTCGATCTATTAGTATTCGTCAGCTCCACATGTCACCATGCTTCCACCTCGAACCTAT